>CALBMW010001060.1 GCA_937896275.1 uncultured Myxococcales bacterium | reverse complement strand
GGCGCGCGGGTCGGCGGCGCGGGCGACGAGGCAGGCGTGGAAGTCATGCTGCCAGGCGAAGCGCGGCCAGACGGCGTCGCGGTCATCGAGGTGCCGGCGCAGGGCGTGCCAGTCGCGGCGCGGCTCGAGGCGACGCAGGGCGCCGGGCGCTCCGATGAAGCCGCCATCCTCGAGGACCAGCCCCGCGACGGGCGCGCCCGCTTTGGCGAGGGCCTCGACCACGACGCGGGTGCCATCCCAGGCGCGCGCGGTGGCGAGGACGATGGGGTGGCGACGGGCCAGCGAGACGAGGGCCGCGAGGGTCGATCGCGCCAGGAAGGCCGACCGGGTGCGCCCCGGGACGGTCACCGCGCCGACCGAGGGATCGATGTGCAGCAGCGTCCCGTCGAGGTCGAGGATGACGGGCCCGGCGGTGCGCGCGTGAGGCGATCCGTCGCGGTCGTTCACGCCATCCTCGCGGCGGCCAGGGCTCCCCAGGCCGACACCTGGGGCACGCCGAAGCGCACCGGCACCTCGCGCAGGCGCGCCAGGTGGAGGACGGGCGCCAGAGTGTCAGCAGCCTGGGCCTCGTCCGCCGCCAGCCACAGCGCGCGCGGATCGCGATTGATCAGGGCGCGCACGACCTCGTTGACGTGCAGCCGCCAACCCGGGGGAGGAGGCTCCGCCGGCGGCGCCTGCCGGTCCTCGGGCGCGGGCGGGACCCCGTGATCGCCGAGCGCGCACCATGCCTGCACGAGCCTTGGCTGAAGCAGGGCGGGCGGGAAGCCATAGGTCTGGAACATCGCGCCGTCGCTCGTCGCGAAACCGCGCGAGAAGCCGAGCGTCTCTGGGGCGGTGAAGCAGGCGCTCGGCACGAGGCGGTCGGCGACGAGGCCGGTGGCCGTGGCCAGGCGGTTGGGGTCGACCAGCACCGCCAGGCGCGGACCCTCGGGGCCAGCGAAGTCGCGGTGGCCCGCGTCGAGCCAGCGGGCGTACGCGGCGGCGAGCTCGCGGGCGACGCCGCCCTTGCTCGTCCACCCGTCGACGAACCACACCGGGCGGCCGGGGTGGGCGCGCAGGGCGGTCTCGAGGGCGGGCGCATCCCAACCAAGGCCGGCGAAGAGCGACAACGCCACCTGCGGCACGGGCTCCCCATAGTGCCGGGCGAGCGCGCGCGCCAGGAGATGGGCGACGGGGACGCCGGCCCGAAGGATGGCGACGAGCAAGGGGGGGCGGGCGTCCGCCCGCACGATCTGTGAGGCGAGGCGCTCGACGCCTGCCGCGAGGGCGGGCCCCCCACGATCGATCGCGGCCAGCAGCAGCCGGCGGAAGTCCTCGTCGACGGCCGGCTCGGGTGAGGGCTTGGACCAACGCCGCCAGCCCGTCACGTCGGCGGCGAAGGCCTCCTCGCCGCGAAAGCGGTGCCGCTCGCCCGGATCGAATGGATCGATCTCACCGGCGTGGCGCGCCAGCACGGTGAGCGCCGGCCAGGGCGTCGCGATCATGGGCGCGCGACCGTGTGGGTCATCGGCCGCGCGCCGCGCGCACGTAAGACCCGACACAGGGCGGCGGCCACTGGGCGCGTGGCCTCGTCGCCGATCACGATCGGCGCCTCGTCGGCGCGCACGGTGGGGTTGTAGAGGAAGTAGGGGGCGCCGTCCGTGGCGCAGCCCAGCTCGACGCGCTCGTGGATCGCTGCGGCGTCCACGCGCCAAGGGCTTCGCGTCACGTGGCGCAGGCGCGCGGCCCGCGGCAGGGCGTGGAGTAAACCGAGGGGCAGGCCGACGCACTCGCCGATGGCGTAGATCGTGCGGTTGCGCGCCTCGCCCCGCCGCCCTTCGAGGAGCGCCAACAGCCGCTCCAGGTCGGCGCGCGTGGCCGCCGTGGAGCCGAACGGCGGCGCGGCGCCCGGACGCGCCGGGATCGTGGCGTCCGCGAGATCAGCGAAGCCGACGCGCAGTCCGCGCGCCGCGAAGGCCCGAGCCATGGCGGCGCGCCTCGCCGGCGACCGCAGATCGGCCAGCGTCACGACCTCGTAGCGAGGGGCGACGCCCTCCAGCGTGTCGACGAGGTTGGCCAGCGTGCGCCCGGTGGTCAGCTCGTCCTCGACCACCACCACCCGTGCATAGCGTCCCTCGGGCAGGACCAGATGGTGGGCGGGCGCGTGGGAGTGGGGCTCGCGGAAGCTGCGCTCGCGTGGGTGACCGCTGGGCTGCCGGCTGCTCACGCAGAGATCGGCGGTCGGAAGGTGCCGGTGTACCGACCACGCGAGCATCAGCGAGGACTCGGCCAGCCCCACGAGCAGCGTCGGCTCGGCGCTCGGCGTGACCGCGCCAGCCACGAGCGCCGCGAGCGCCGCGAGCGTGGCGTGCTCGGCGTCCGCGATCTTGCCCAGGAAGGGGGACGCCAGGCCGAGGCGCCGCCGCGGATTGCCGTCGCGCTCGACCGTGACCATGTGGACCGAGGTGAGGGGGTGGGCGCGGCCGGCCGCCGAAGAGGTGACCGGGACGACGTCGGAGGGGGGCCGCGACCATGGCGGCCAGGCCGCCGGTCGGGGCGATGGGTGCGGCAATGGCTGGGTCAGGCGTTCACGCCGAGTTCGCGCGCGAGCGGCCCGAGGCCACCGGTGTAGCCCTGGCCGATGGCCTTGAACTTCCACTCGTCGTTGTGGCGGTACACCTCGCCGAAGACCATGGCGGTCTCCATGCTGGCGTCCTCGGACAGGTCGTAGCGCGCGATCTCCGTGCTGTCGCTCGCGTTGACCACGCGCATGAAGGCGCCCTGCACCATGCCGAAGTTCTGACGGCGGGCCTCCGCCTCGTCGATGGTGACGGCGACCTGAATGCGCGCGACGCCCGGGTCCACCTTCGACAGATCGACGGTGATGACCTCGTCGTCCCCGTCGCCGGCGCCGGTGCGGTTGTCTCCGGCGTGCACCACGGCGCCGTCGGCCGAGCGCAGGTTGTTGTAGAAGATGAAGTCGGCGTCGCTGCGGACCTTGTTGTCGGCGCCGAGCAGAAAGGCGCTCGCGTCCAGGTCGAAGGCGGCGCCGTCGGTGACGCGAATGTCCCAGCCGAGTCCGATGCGAATCTGGGACAAGCCGGGGGCGGTCTTGGTGAGCGAGACGTTCCCGCCCTTGGATAGGCTGACACCCATCGAAGTTCCTCCAAAGGTCCGTTTCTGGCGCCCGGATAGTAGCCGCGAGGATCGGGGCGCGCAACCGTGCGCTCAGACGGGGTCGCGCGCCCACGTGGTTTCGGTCGGGCGCGGCGTCATGGGCAGCGCGCACGGGCGTCTGGCGGCCCAGCCCTGGGTGGTGTATTGCGTTGCGCCGAGGGATCGGCGAGGCCGGATGAATCAGGTGGCGTCACCACGACGGGACCCGCGACTGACGCGGCTGCGGCTGTTCGTCAGCTACCAGCGCTATGCCTTCCTGATGGCCGGTGCACCGACAGCGATCACGGCGGCCGTCATCGTCGGGTGGCCCGCCGCCTGGTGGCTCTGGGCCCCGGCCGCGCTCATCACGCTTCGCCTCTACGGCACCGCCTGGAGCATCGCCGGTCGCTGGCCGCGCAAGCTGCGGGCGACCTGGCTTGCGCAGCGCCGCATCGAGGCCGGTCGCTTTCGGCCCGACATGGTGGCCCGGTATTGCGGCGACCCCTGCTTCCGCGTCGTCGCGCGCGAGATCCTGATCCGCGCCGACGTGCCGCGCCGAGAGCGCGCCGCGCTGCTCCGACGCTACGCCGCCGAAGAGGCGGAGCGTGGCCACACTCTGCTGCTGGTCGACCGGCAGGACGGGGTGCTCTTCGAAATCGACGGCGGGAATATCCGCCGCCACGACCTGGCGCGCGACGTGCGCGCCGCCCACGCCACAGGAGACCTTCGATGACGACCCAACTCACGCCCAAGGCCCAGGAGGCCCTCGACCAGGTTCAGCTCATGCAGGGGGAAGAGATCACCTACTGCATCCAGGCCGACGGCTTCTTCCTCGGATCGATGCCGATTCAGAAGATCATCGCCACGCTGCAGGCGTCGATCGCCAAGTTCACGGGCGGGCACATTCGCGTCTTCCTCATCCTGACCAACATGCGCGTCCTGCTCCTGCAGTCGCAGGCGCAGTGGTGCGGGTGCACGAAGGTCCTCGGGGTGAACACGATCTCGAGCCGCTCGGTGATCGAGGCCGGCGCGTCCAAGGAGACGCGGATTTGCTTCGTGCACACGCGCGTGGTGCACATCGAGAGCCACACGCAGCGCTACACGCTGGCGATCAAGAAGCTGCGCGACGAGGATCTGCGCGCCTTCACGACCCACATGAGCCAGCTCATCATCGCCAACTCCCAGCAGCACCAGATTTAGCAGGCGAGTCACGATGCCACGAAGCGTGGCATCGTGAGGCTATTCGCAGCATCGTGGCGCGGGCGCCGGCTCCACTGCCGCGCGCCTGCGTCGGGAACGCGGCTGGCCCGTGTGTTGCTCTCGGCTCGGGCTGAACCGCCGGTCGCCGAGAGGGCCCCATGCGCCGCGTCTGCACTCGACTCCTCCTCCCCGCCCTCGCGGGCCTGCTCCCCTGGGTCTGCCCTGCGTTCGGCGCGGCCGTGGTCGAGCCGGCCGAGGTGCCCGCCGACGGCGCGTCGCGCGCGTTGGTGCGGGTCGACGCCTTCGGGCGCTACGCGATCTTCACCGACAGTGGCCCCGGCGTCGCGCTCCGCGTCGTCGATCGCGTGGGGGGGCCCGGGCCTTGGATGGGCCGCGCCGGCAGCGCGGACGGCCGCGTCGACCGCTTCCTGGATCGCGACACCTACCGCGTCGAGACGCTGGGCCCGCGCGGGGTGAAGGCGTCGGCGAAGGTGCGGGCGGTGGCCTTCGCCGAGGCGGGTCTCGCCCCGACGCTCGACGACGGGCAGCTTCGGTCGACGACGCTGGGCGACTTGCAGGCGGCGCGGTTCGTGGTGCGCGTCGGCCCCGACGAGGCCGACGCGCCGCTGGCCTTCGAAGCGATGGGCCGGCACCTGAGCGATCTTCGGCTCTGGCACCCCGACGGCTGGATGGTGGACGCGGCGCCTGGCTGCACCGAGCGCACGCCGATCCCCGGGCGGGCGATGAGCCACTGCAGCCTCGCGGCGCGGCTGGCGCCGGGGACGTGGTGGCTGACCGCTTACGGCGGGCCGGCGCGCTCCTGGGCCGAGGGCGGCGCCGAGCGCCCGCTGCACGTGCGACGTGGCATCCCGCGGCTGGGCGGCGCCGGGCGCGAGCGTCTGGTGGTGAGCCCCTTCGGCGTGGACCGGATGGTCTTCGCGAGCGCGCCGTGGGCCCAGGCCACGTTGCACGCCGTGCAGCCCTTCGCGCTGCGCGTGGCGAGCTTCGATGCGGCGCAGCCGTGGACGCCGACGCAGCGTCGCGCGGTGCTCGATCCCAAGGCGCGACGGCCCGTGCTCGAACAGCGCTGGGGCGGTGGCGCCCAGGTGGTCGAGGTGGTGGCGGCGCCCGGGACCGAGGTGTTGCT
>CALBMW010001059.1 GCA_937896275.1 uncultured Myxococcales bacterium | reverse complement strand
CGCTGTGCCATCCGGCGGCGCTGTGCCATCCGGCGGCGCTGTGCCATCCGGCGGCGCTGTGCCATCCGGCGGCCCGTCGGCGTGCGGCCCCGCCTCGGCTGCTTGACCGTCGGGGACGTCCACGACCCCGCCGCCGTCGTCCACGGGGCGTGTTCGTTCCGCGTCGACGGTCGCAGCGCGGGGTCCGTCGGGGTAGTCGACGGTGCGACCGGAGTCGGTCGCGCACGCCGCGAGCAGCGTGCTCAGCACCAGCCAGTGGGCTCGCATGCGCGCCATGATAGGGGGGCTCGGCGCCCGGCGAAAGTCGCGTCGGGGGGGGTCGGCCGCACCCTGCACTGCAGCGCACGACGCCGCGGGCCGAACACCGCCCTCGGGAGGTGCGCCATCCACGTCTATATCTGGCTCGCAGGCCTTTTCCTCATCGCGCTGCTCAACGCGCCCGGCGTCAGCGGGTGACCAGCGGCGGGGCGACCCGCCCATGGCGCTCTGCACGGCGGTGGCCTCGGCCGCCGGCCAGCGCACGCGCGTGCTGTCCGGGACGCGCCCCAGCCCCTTTACCTGAATCCTCCTTTTCATCACTCTGAGCCGATGCAGGCCACACCGTCCGTGGACAGTCCGTGCCGCCAGTGCGGCGCGCCCGTGCCCCAGGCACACCGCTTCTGTCCTTTTTGCGGCACCGACCAGACCCGCGAGGCGCTCGGCCCGGGCGCCATCGTCGACGGCCGCTACCGGGTCGAGCGGCGCATCGCCGCGGGTGGCATGGCCGAGATCTACTTGGCTCGGCAGCTCACCGTGGGGCGCGAGGTCGCGCTGAAGGTGCTCTTCCCCGAGCACACTCGGGACCTCGCGGCGGCCGAGCGATTCCGTCGCGAGGCCAAGGCTGCCAGCCACCTGAACCACCCCAACACCGTCACGGTGCACGACTTCGGTCAGACGGGGGACGGCCGCCTCTATCTGGCCATGGAGTACCTGCAGGGTCAGGATCTGGCCGCCCTGCTGGCCGGCGACGAGGCCGTAGGCTGGCGGCGGCTGTGCGACCTGTTCGTCCAGATCTGCGCCTCGCTGCACGACGCCCACGAGCGCGGGGTGGTGCACCGCGATCTCAAGCCCGAGAACGTCATGGTGGTGCGCACGAGCGACGGTCGCGAGCGCATCAAGGTGCTCGACTTCGGGATCGCGAGCCTGGCACCGGACCCGATCGAGCGAGGCAAGGAGCAGTTCTTCGGCACCGCCGAGTTCATCGCGCCCGAGCTGTTGCTGGGGGGTGAGGCGGGCCCGGCGAGCGACATCTATTCGTTAGGCGTGATGCTCTATGAGGCGGTCACCGGCCGCCTGCCCTACGACGTCCGTGGCGTCGACGAGCTGCTGCAGGCCCACGTGTTCAGCACGCCGCTGCCCTTCCGTGCGTTGAAGACGCGGCCCGTGGGGGTGCCGGCCGAGGTCGAGGCGCTGGTCATGGCCATGCTGGCCAAGGCGCCCGATCGACGGCCGGCCTCGATGCACGCGGTGGCGCGCGTGATCGCGGCGGCTCGGGCCGCGACCACCCTGGCGCCCGCCGCGGGTGAGCCCCTCGCCCCCACCCTCGGCGACGCCGACGACTCACCCGCCGTGCGCCGTCTGTTGGAGCGCCTCAACCAGTCCACCGGCTTCCCCGCCTTCGCGGCCCATGTGGCCGCGATCAACCGCGTCTGCAACGACCCGGACGCCTCGGCCCACGACCTCGCGGACGCCGTGCGTCGTGACTTTGGCGTCACCGAGCGGCTGCTCCGGCTCGTCAACTCGACCTTCTACCGCCAGCACAACAGCGCCGTGACGAGCGTGCACCGCGCCGTCGTCGTGCTGGGCTTCGAGCAGGTGCGGCGCGCCGCGCTGAGCCTGATGTTCTGGTCGTTGGTCGAGGGGGAGCGCCGCGGCGCTCAGATCGAAGCGACGCTGACCGCCTTGTCCAGCGGCCTCGTCGCGCGCAGCCTGGCCGAGGATCTGCGCGGGCTCGATCCCGAAGAGGTCTTCGTCTGCGCGCTCTTCCACGACCTGGGCCGACAGCTCACGCTTCACTACTTGCCCAACGACTGGGCGCACCTGCGCGCGCTCATGAGCCACGACGGGATGACCGAGGGCGACGCGGCGCGGCAGGTGTTCGGCAAGGATCTGGCAGCCTTGGGCGCCGATCTCGCGGTGCGCCTGGGCATGCCCGAGAGCGTCGTCGCGGCGATGCGCCCGCTGACCGACGCGCAGCGGGCGGCGCCGGGCAGCCCGGCCGAGCGGCGGCACGCGTTGGTCCTCTTGGCCCACGGTCTGGTCGACCGCTTCACCATCAGTGATCCCCTGCGTCGCCAGGCCGCACTGCGCGCCCTCGTGGAGCGCCACGGAGGCCCGCTGGGGTTGAGCGCCGACCGATGCAGCGACGCCCTGCTCCAGGCCAGCGCGACCTTGGCCGAGGAGTGGGCCGACCTGGATCTCGATTTGGGCGAATCGCGGCTCTACCTGGCCATGCAGCGTGCCGGCGACGACGCGCCCGATCTGCTGCGGCTGGCCCTCGAGCGGGTCCGCCACGCGCACGATCGGGGCGCGGCGGTCGAGGCGGTGGTGCAGCAGGCGCTGGCCGGTTTCGTGGACGGCGCGCGCTTCGCCCGCGCGGTGTTCTGCCTCAAGAGCTTCAATGACGGCGCGCTGAGCGCGCGCATGGGCGCAGGCGCCGACGCGGGCGGGCTGATGGCGGCCTTTCGCTTTCCGGTCGACGGGCCGCCGAATCTGTTGCGCGGCGCGTTCGCCGAAGGACGGGATCTGGTGGTCGAGGACACCCGCCTGGCCTCGGTGCGCGATCGACTGCCCGCCTGGTATGTGCGCGACGTGGCCGGCGCGGCCTTCGTGCTGTATCCGGTTTGCGTGCGCGGCACGGCGGTCGGTGCCTTCTACGCCGACGAGACGCGCGCCCGGAGCGATCCGCCGTGGCTCGATCCGGAGCGCCGCCGCGACCTGGCGGCCATGCGCGATCTGGTGCAGTCGGCCCTGCGCCGCGTGGGGGGCGCGCCGCAGCCGGGCTGAAGCGCCCGACAGGCGCCGATCACTTGTCCACCGCGCGGCGCCCCGCGATGATGCGGCGTCATGAGCACCCGACCGCACGTCTACGCCGCCGATCTGGCCTCCATCCGCGCGGCCGCGCACCGCATCGGGGGCGTCGCGCACGTCACACCGGTGCTCACCTGCGCCGCGATCGATGGGCTCGCAGGCCGCAAATTATTCTTTAAAGCCGAGCACTTGCAGCGCGTGGGCGCGTTCAAGTTTCGGGGGGCCTTCAACGCGGTGGCGCGCCTCGAGCCGTCCGTGCGGGCTCGCGGCGTGGTGACGCACAGCAGCGGCAATCACGCCCAGGCTGTGGCACTGGCGGCACGGATCCTGGGCGTGCCGGCGTGGATCGTGATGCCGACGGACGCGCCCGCGCCCAAGCGGGCCGCCGTGATCGGCTACGGCGGCGAGGTGCGGCCCTGTGAGCCCAGGCTCGAGGCGCGCGAGGCGACCGCGGCGGCCGTCGTCGCCGAGACCGGCGCCACCCTGATCCCGCCCTACGACCACGCGGACGTCATCGCCGGGCAGGGCACGGTCGGGCTGGAGTTGTTCAGTCAGGTGAGCAGCCTGGACGCGGTCATCGTGCCGGTCGGGGGCGGCGGCTTGCTGGCCGGGGTGACGCTGGCGCTGCGCGAGTTGGCTCCGCGCGTGCGCGTCTTCGCCGCCGAGCCGACCGGGGCAGACGACGCCGCGCGCTCCAAGGCCGCCGGCGCGCTGATCCCGCAGACCGATCCCCGCACCGTGGCCGACGGGTTGCGCACCAGCCTCGGCGCGCTGACCTGGCCGGTGCTGCGCGACCTCGTGGAGCAGGTGCTCACGGTGGACGACGCCGCCACCGTCGAGGCGATGCGGCTGCTGTGGACCCGCGCCAAGCAGGTCGTCGAGCCGAGCGGGGCGGTGCCCCTCGCCGCCGCGCTGTCACCGGCCTTCCGGGCGCTCGACGGCATCGGGCGCGTCGGCATCGTGCTCTCGGGCGGCAACGTGGATCTGGACCGGCTGCCCTGGGCGGCGTGAGGAGCGCCGCGCGTCCGCGCGTCCACACGCCCCGTCCGATGGGACGCGGAGCCGCTGGGCGCCGAGGCCGGCGGCGCGGTCACCTCATGGCCCCATCGGACGTCGTGGCGCCGCGCTGCCTTCCTAAGTGACAAGTGAGTATGTTCGACCCCGGGGCCCGACCCCGGGGCCCGACCCCGGCGCCCGACCGCTGCGTCCGACGGCCGACCGCGGCGTGCGTCGGCGCGACGGGCTGGGCGTCAGGGGGCCTCGGGCACGCACCCCACGCGCTGAATCAGCAGATCGACGCGCTGTTCGGCGACCGGGCGCCCGAAGAGCACGCGCACTTCGCGACCCGCGCGGGCGGCGGAGGGCCACCAGGTCAGGTTGTCGGTCAGGGTGACGCTCTCGACGCCGCCGTCCGGATCGAGGCCGGCGAAGAAGCCCAAGCTGCCCACCTGCGGCACGTTGGCCATGCCGCTGAGCAGAAAGCGGCCGCCGGGCAGCGGCAGCAGATTCAGGGCGTCGGGGCGGAACACGGTGGGCCCGTTCAGCTCGACGCGCGTCGGCGGCTCGATGACGCTCAGGCGTCCGTCCGCCTCCGTGCGCAAGCGCGCGCGCAGCGCGCCGACGCCCGCGCGATCGAGCGCGAGGACCAGCCAACCGTCCTGCGTGGCCGCGACGGTGAGGCCCCCGAAGAACACGCCCTCTGGCGGCTCGAGCCGCAGCGGGTCGCCGGGGGCGTCGCCGTCGAGCGGGCGGGCCTCGACCAGCCACCGCTGCCCCTCGCGCACCCCGTAGACCACCACCCCCCGATCGCCGCGGGCCGCCAGGCGGGGCGCCGCCGTCAGATCGCCCGTGTCGTGCAGTTGCCACCAGTCCTGTGCCCGACCGTCGAGGTCCGATCGCTCGAGCAGCACCTCGTGGTCCGGCACGGGGCCGGTGGAGTTGTCGGTCCAGGCGAACCAGCGGCGCGCGCCGATGCGGATCTGCGCCGGCTCGGCGGCGCCGCAGCTGCGGTCGGTGGGCGCCCGGACGGCCTCGCCGGTCTCCGTGCCGTCACGCTCGATGCGCGCCGCGATCGCGCGGCTCTCACCCCCGCGAGCGCCGCACCAGGCCATGAGCGTGGAGCCCTCGGGGCCACGACTCAGCGTGGGCCCTTGGCTCACGTAGGTCGCGCTGAAGGGGGCCGCCTCACCGACGGGCGCGCCCGTCTCGTCGAGCAGGCGGCGCATGCCGTTGGGCGGCTCGACGAAGCCGAGGCGGAAGCCCGCGAGCAGGCCGTCCCCATGGGCGCTCAGGTGAGCGCTGAGGGCTGCCCCCTCGCCGGTCCACACGACCCCCGGCTCATCGAGGAGCGTCCAGGGCAGCCCCTCGTCGATGAGCCCGTCACAGTCATCGTCGGCGCCGTTGCAGCCTTCGGTCGGATCGACCGCGGGCACACAGGGTGACGCCGCGTCCGGCTGGGCGTCCGGCCCGGGCGCGGCGTCGTGCGGGCTGCCATCAGCGGCGGGCGCGAAGTCCGCCCCGGGCCTGGCGTCAGCGCGGGCGTCATCTGTCTGGGGATCGCCATCGACGGCCGCGCGTCGGTCGATGCAACCCGCGGTCACCATCAGGAGCCACGGCACGGTCCATCGCGTCGCCCTCACCGAATCGGCGCGATCGACCAGCCCTCGCCGTCGGGATCGGCGTCGTTCGCGTTGTCGTCGAGCACCGCGACGTTGCAGCCGATGGCATAGGCCTTAGCGTTCTGGGCGCCAGCGCTCTGGAAGCCGATGGTCGCGCTGGCGCCCACCGTGCCCGGATCGACGCCGAAGTAGCGCACCGAGATGGCCCCGGAGCCCTCGTGGATCTGCACCAGGAAGTCGACCGGGCTGCCCGCCCCGAAGAGCGTCGCGTCGTAGCGCACGGCGAACACGCGGTTGGGCGCCGAGCCCTCGGTGGCCCAGCTCACCGTCGAGATCAGGTCGTCCCAGTAGGCCGCGACGAAGGGCCCGTCGTGGCCGCTCGCCGGCAGGCAGCGGTTGCCCAGGTCCGAGGATGAGCCGCTGTTGCCCAGCTCGAGCCACCCGTTGGTGCTGACCCGCACCCGGCTGTAGGCCACGCCGCCGTAGGTCACCGCGAAGGGCAGATCGACGTCCCGGGTGTCGTCGTCGCCACCGAAGGTGTCGGGGAAGGCGATGTCGTCCTCGCTGCGCCCGAGGTTGACCGAGAGCGCGAAGGCGCCCTGGTGAACGTTGACCGTGTTGGCCCCCGAGATGCTCAGGTTGCCCTGGCCGTCGATCGCCAGCGCCTGGATCTCGTTGGCGGGATCGGCGTCCGCGTCGTCGCCGCCGCCGCGCAGGGAGGCGAGGTCGATGGGGTGGGCGCCCGCGACGTCGGTGAGCGTCAGCACCGTGCCGTTGAGCTGGATGTTGGTGATCACCTCGTTGCGCGGATCGCTGTCGGCGTCATTGACCAGCGCGGCCAGGTTCGTCGAGAGCTGCCGATCACCCAGATCCAGGCTGAGGGTCGTGCCCGCGAGCCCGAGCGCGCGCGGGCGCAGCGGATCGAGGTTCACGTCCAGATCACCGCCGGCGTCGGTGAGCCGAAGCGTCGTCCCTTGAAGCGCCGCGGCCTGCAGGAGCTCGTTCTGCGGATCGGCGTCCGCGTCGCCCGCGCCGCCGCCCATCAGGGACGACAGATCGACGCGGTGCATGCCGCCGGCGTCGGTGAGCTCCAGGAACGCGCCGTTCAGCGCGGCCCGCTGGATAAGCTCGTTGGCGGCGTCGGCGTCCGCGTCGTCGCGCAGGCTCGCGAGGTCGACGCGCAGCGTGCCGCCGGCGTCCGTGATCGCCAGCATCGCGCCCTCGAGGCTGGCCGCCTCGTTCAGCTCGTCGGTGGCGTCGCCCTCGCCGCCGCCGCCGAGGGCGGAGAGATCGACACGCAGCGTGCCGCCGGCGTCGGTCAGCGCGAGCGTCGTGCCCTCGAGCGTGGCCCGCTGCAGGAGTTCGTTGGCCGAGTCCGCGTCGCTGTCGGCGCCCAGCGGTCCCAGGTCGACGTCCACGAAGTGATCGCCCTCGGCGATGATGAGCAGGGTGCCTTCGAGGCGAATCTCCGAGATGCGCGCCGCGGCCGCGTCGCCGCCCAGGTTGGGCGCGCACACCCAGCCCTCGGCCCCGCGCGCCAGGACGTCGCCGAGGGGGCATTGCAGGAGCCCGAAGTTGCCGTCCTGCAATAACAATCCGCCGCCCTCGGTGGCCGCGTAGAGCGTGTCGTCGTCGCCGTCCGCGAGCCCCGCCGGCAGGCCGTCGAGGTCACCGATGTCATGTCGATGGGCGGCCCGCGCCAGGTCGCCCGCCGCGACCCCGCCCAGGGTCTCGGCGTCGCCCGCGTGGGCCGCGAAGGCCGCATAGGGCGCCGTGGCCAGCTCGACGAGGGGCATCTCGTCATCGCCGTCGACGGACACCCCCAACCACAGCGCCGGGTGGTCGCGAAAGAGGGCCAGGTCGAGGGCAAGGGCGGTCCCGAGGTAGGCGCTGAACAGGCCCTCGGCCAGATCCACCGGTCGCGTCTCGGTCCACACGCGATCTTGCCCGGCGGCGTCCGCGTACAGGCTGAAGGTGACGTCCAGCGTGCCGTCGACGGGCACCCCGTCGGCGTCGGTCAGGACCCCCTGAACGGGCACGCGGGGCGGCGCCGCGGCGGCGGGCGGGGCGAGCAGCGCGAACAGGGCGAGCGCGGCGAGCGGGCGGATCGGCATCAGGGTGCTCCGGGGGCGGGCGGGGGCGTCAGCAGGCCCACGCCAAAGCGCGCGCGGTAACGGTCGGTACGCCGCTCGGCGGTCGGCGCGAGGCCCCCCACCGTGAGGCTCAGTCGAAAGCGCGCCGTATGACCAACGCCCGCGCCGCCGACGACGCCGACGAGGCTCGCGGTGGGGGCGGGCGAGGTCATCGCGTCGGCGCCCGCGTCGGCCTGCGCGTCGGCGCCGGCGTCCAGGGGCGGCGCGAAGTCCGTTGGGACGACGCGTGCGTCGATGGGCAGCAGCGCGTCCCGGCGAGGCCTGGCGTCACGGGGGGGCGCCGCGTCCGTGACGGAGGCCTCGGGGTCGAGCGTCGAGTCGAGCGAGACGGTGGCGTCAGCGGGCGCGGCGTCGCGTCCCGGCCCGGCGTCGCCCAGCGTGACGATCGCGTCCGGGGCACCCGGCTCCGCGTCCGCCCGCGCCGCATCGGCCTCGTGGGTGCGCGGCCCACGATCCTCGGCCGTGCACGCCGCCGCGAGCAGCAGGGCGGCCACGACAGAGCAGAGCGGGGCACCAGGGCGGAGCAGCATGCGTGACGACTCTCGAGGCGTGACCGCGTCATGGAGCCCCCAACGGCCGCGTGCTGTCAAGACGGCGGGGAGCCGGCGAATCCGCCCCTGGAGCATGCGTCGCGACGCGCTACGGTGACGCGATGCCCACCGCGCCCTCTCTCGCGGCGCGCGGCTACGACGCGGCCTGGTTCGACGACCACTCCGCGCTGCGCCGCCGTCTGCACAGGTGCTGCACAGGTGCCGCCCACTTCTTTGAGCCTGCACAGGTGCCGCCCACTTCTTTGAGCCCGCACCGTCGGCGCTTCTCTGGGACGCTCCCGACCCGTCCGCGACCGAGGTCCACTCGGCTCGTGGCCGCCGACATCGCCTCGACCGACCGGTGGACGCCTCGAGTTCAGAGCAGGCGGGCGCCCCGTCGGCGGCGTCGCCGCGCGGCCGCGAGCAGGGCGATGAGCGCGAACGCCAAAGGGTGAGGTGACGCGTTGGCGTTCGCGCAGCCCCCGCACCCGCCGCCGCTGCCACACTCGCACTCCGCGCCGATCTCACAGGCACAGGGGCCACCGTCGGCTGGGCCGGAGTCCTCTATGGGCCCGGCGTCGGCGGCGCCTGCATCTCGGGTGGGCCCGGCATCGCCCCCGAAACCTGCATCCCCGGTTGGGCCCGCGTCGTCGGGGCGCCCGCCCTCGACCCGACAAAGCCCGTCGCACCCATCGCTCGGCTCGACGTTCCCGTCGTCGCAGAGCTCCCCCAACTCCAGGGCGCCGTTTCCACAAACGCTGGCGAACTGGCAGTCGGGCCCGCACCCCACCGGGCCCTCGCTCGGCCCCGGATCGCAGGCCTCGCCGCGCTCGACGCTCCCGTTGCCGCATACGCTCGCCTCGAGCTGACAGAGCACGTCGCACCCGTCCGCGTCGCGTCGGTTGCCGTCGTCGCACTGCTCCCTGGGGTCGAGCCTGCCGTTGCCGCAGGTGGCGCGCAGCGCCTCGGGGTCGGGTGCAACCTCGCAGGCGTCGCAGCCGTCGCCGGCGACGTCGTTGCCGTCATCGCAGCGCTCACCGACCTGCTGCACACCGTCGCCGCACGCCGTCGGCTCGAGAGTGCAGTCCGCCGCGCAGCCGTCGCCGGGCTCCGTGTTGCCGTCGTCGCAACGCTCGCCGGGCTGTTGGATGTGATCACCGCAGCCCTCTTCGGCGCACCGGGCGCTGCACCCATCGCCGCCGAGCGTGTTGCCATCGTCGCAGCGCTCGCCGGGGTTCAAGACGCCGTCGCCGCACGCGGCGGGATCTTCCAGGCGACAGCTCGGATCGCAGCCGTCGGTCGGCTCGAGGTTGCCGTCGTCGCACTCTTCGCCGGGGCCCACCCTGGCGTCGCCGCAGGCCACCGGGTCTTCGAGCAGGCAATCCTTGCTGCACCCGTCGCCCTCGACGGTGTTGCCGTCGTCGCAGGTCTCCGCGGGGCCTGGGCGGCCGTCTCCGCAGATCTCCACGACACAGCCCCCGGTGCATCCGTCACCCTCGATCGAGTTGCCGTCGTCACACTCTTCATCCGGTCCGGGAGCGCCGTCGCCGCAGATCTCGACGGAGCAGTCGGGGGCACAACCGTCTCCCTCGGTCCGGTTGCCGTCGTCGCACGCCTCCCGCCCTGCCTGCACGAAGCCATCACCGCAGGTCGCGGCCAGGCAGCTCGACAGGCAGGCGCCCGTGTCCGCGTTGGCCTCACCCTCGTCGCAGGCCTCGGGCGTTTGCACCACGCCATCGCCGCATCGCTCGACCTCGCAGTCCGCGGTGCAGCCGTCGCCGTCTTGATCGTTGCCGTCGTCGCAGCCTTCGATCACCTGGCGCACGCCATCGCCGCAGACCTCCTCGCGGCACAGCGTGCTGCAGCCGTCGTCGTCGAAGGCGTTGCCATCGTCGCACTGCTCGCCTTGGGCCTCTTCGACCATGCCGTTGCCGCACAGCTCCTCGGCGACGAGCTGGCATGCGCCGTCGCACCAGGGCTCGTCCACGTCGCAGGCCTCGCCCAGGGCGAGCTGGACGAGCCCGTCGCCGCAGCGGGCGAAGGTGCAGCCGATCGTGCACGCGTCGAAGCTGTTCGGGTTGCCATCGTCACACTCTTCTTCGCCCACATCGACCTGGCGAACGGACGCCCGTCCGGGGCCTTGACCGGCCGCGATGTCGGAGATCGCGGGGTCTCGGGGGGGCTGCAGCGAGAGTGTCATACGGACCTCCTCCGCCTCGAAGCGCGTGGCGTTGATCTGCCCGTCCGGGAAACGCAGCCGATCGGCTTGGAGATTGAGGCTGTAGGTGCCGCTCCGCGTCAGCCCGATGAGCGGCCGGCCCTCGAACCGGGCGTTGCCGAGGCCGCCCCGGACGGTGAAGCCCCACTGCTGACCGGAGAGGGCGGCCGCGAGGTCGGGCGGGAGCGGGGCATCGCCCTCGAACTCGACTTCGATTTGGCTGGTGTACACCTCCAGCTCCCCGGGACGACTCGTAGTCTGTACCAGCCCGTAGCCGATGCGGAAGGTAGTGGACCGGTCCAGTAGATCGTCCAGGGCCGGCGTTACGCCACGGCTGCTGGTGAAAAGGATCGTGCCCTCGATGCAGTGGCTCTGGCCCAGGCACCCGCAGTCTTCGGCCGCCGGGTCGCAGCCGCGCACGAAGCCGTCGCCGCAGCGCGCCGCCTCGCACGAGGTCAGGCAGCCATCCGTGTTGACGTCGTTGGCGTCGTCGCATGCCTCGTTGGCCTGCACGATGCCGTCGCCGCAGCGCTCGACCTGGCAGGTGGCGCTGCAGCCGTCGTCGTCCGTCCGATTGCCGTCGTCACAGGCTTCGGCGCCGACCACCTTGCCGTCGCCGCAGATCTCGCGCTCGCAGTCCGCAGAGCACCCGTCGCCGGCGGCGGTGTTGCCGTCGTCGCAGGCCTCGCCCAACTGCCGGCCGCCGTCGCCGCAGACCGGCGTGAGCAAGGCATACAATCCACGGCAGGCGTCGAGCGTGGCCAGGGTCTCGGCCCGCGCGGCCGCGCTGCTGCCGCCCACCGCCCCGGCCCAGCAGAACGCCGCTTTGCGCTGCTCCCCGGGCAAGAGCGGTCCCGCGAGGACCAGCGACACCGCGCCCTGCTTCTCGCTCTTGCCGATGGCGTCGTCGTGATCGCCGCTCACGTCGGGGTGCAACAAGAAGAACTGCATGCGCTTGTCGTTGACCGACCGCGCCGACTGCGAGAGCGACAGGTTCTTGTCGAGGTTCCAGTTGGCGGGTAGCCAGCCGCCGGGGCCGGGCACCTGAGCCACCACCGGGGCCGAGGCGAACCACGCGTGCTTCACCGGATCCGCGAGCGGATCGTTGTCGTAGACCATGACCGCGAAGCGCGAAGGATCGAAGACGGTCTCGAGATCGCGGCTCTGCGGGGGGATGTCGAAGTCGCTGATGACCGCGAGCTGCACCCACGGCAGCACCCGGCGAGTGTCGTTGACCACGGTGAACTCGACGAGGAGAGCGTTCTGGCCGCTCACCGCGTAGGTGCGCGCCTTGATGCTCAGGTCGGTCTCCGCGCCGTGGAAGGTCACCGGCGCCAGCGCGTCGTCGTCGTCGCCCGACATTTCGAAGACGCCGGGTAGGCCTGGGATGTTACCCAGCAGGCTCTCGGCCTGGTCGCGGAGTATCTCCGGCACACCGCCTGCGACCATCGCTTGGACGAGCTCGGGCAGCGTGTAGACCGCCACGCCCGAGTTGTTGCGGCGGCGATCGTTGGGGTTGTCGAAGTCGGCACGGAAGGCGCTGTCCATGCGCAGGCCGGCCGCCTCCACCAACGCGCGCAGGGAGGTCGTGTCGAAGTCGAACTCCAGATCACGAATGCGCTGCAGGCTCTGCAGCTTCTCGATGAGGGGCTGCGTCCTGCCAACGATGCGCCGGGCCTCGGCGATCAGCACCTCCAGATCCGGCCCCTCGAGGTTGGGGCGCAGATCGCGCACGAGCTGCTCCGGATCCTCGGCGGCGAGCTGCTGCAGCGTCTGCAGCAGGCCAAGGGTGGTGCGCACGTCGTCGGGGCTGACCCCCAGCAGCTCGAGTTCCGACAGATCGATGCCCGGATCGGCGGCGAAGACCGCGAGGGAGCAGTGCGGGCAGAAGTCGTTCGGGCTGGTGTCCTCTGGATCGATGTCGAAGCCGAAGCCGTACGCAACGCCTTGGCCGCCACGATCGTCCACCAGCGCCTTGCGACCGTCCTCTTCGGTGAAGTGGCAGTCGATGTGCGTCCCGTAGAGCGAACGCTCGGGGCAGCGCGCGTCTTGAGCGAGAGCAGGCTGACTCGCGCAGAGGGCGAGCAGGAGCAAGGTTGACCGACGCATGGTTTTCTCCTCCAGAGGCCTCGGAAGGGCAGGTGTCTTTCACCGCCGACTCGAGCAGCTGGCGTCGAGTCCCTCTCGCCTGCGCGGGTCCGACCCCGGCTGTGCGACGCATCGGCGCGCCGATGGCGGTCGCCCCCTTCAGAGGCAGATCCTGCGCCCGACCAAGGTCTCGACACCAACGCGGGCCTCGAGCGCGTGGCGCGAGGATAGGCCGTTCGAGCGCCCTCCACCACCCCGAAGCCTGGATCACTTCGCACCCTGTGACGTCGGCCGGCGCTGTGCCATCGCCTCCGCGCTGGCGTCGCCCATCCTGGCCCGTCGGGGACGGGGCAAACGAAGGTCACGCCGCAGCCGGGTTGATTTTGTGCGAGTGTTGCGCCAGAACGGTCCCGAGGCGGCGTTGGCACTCTGTCCGGATAGTCGGGGCAGGCCGACGCCCGAGTTCACCCTAGATCGAGTTCACGATCAAAAGAGGTCTCACCATGAAGACGACGCGCGTGTGTGCCGCTCTCACCCTCGGACTGTGGCTGGGGGTCGGCTGCAGCGAGGACGATGCCGGCGCCGTCGATGCCTCCGCGTCAGCGTTCGACGGCGGCGGCGGCGGCGGCGTCACCGGCGACGCGGGCCCGTTGCTGGACACGGGCGCAGCCCCGGACGCCGGCGCCCCCGGCGACGCGAGCACGATGGCGGACACGGGTGTCGTCGCCGACGCCGCCGCTCCGGCTGACGCGGCCGGCGCCGACGCCGGTGGTGGCCTGCGCTGCGGGGACGGGACGTGCGCGCCGGAACAGGTCTGCTGTGCGGCGTCCGGCCCGATGATGCCCGAGCACTGCACCGACCGGAACGCGTGCAACGCCATTCTCTGCGACGGCCCCGAGCAATGCACGGGTGATACGCTCTGCTGCACCGATGGCATCCAGTCACTGTGCTCGGACAGCGCGTCCTGCTTCGACCGGGCGTGCCGGACGGCGGCAGACTGCGAGGCCAGCGAGGTGTGTTGTCCGTTCGGAGACGGACAGAACGCCTGCCGGGACGGCTGCTGACCGACTCGCTTCGCATCCTGAGCCGCCACGGCGCGCGCGCCGTGTGCGTGGCACGCCGACCTCGAGCGGACCACGCCTGGCAGGAACCTCCACCCCCCGTGTTCGCGCAACGGATGGGTGCGAGACGGGAGGTCGAGGATGTCAGGTGTCAGCCCGAACCCAGGGCCCACCAGGCCGCCGTGGTGCGCTGGACGCGTGCCTTTTCGGCGACGTCGAGCAACGGGCGGTCGCGCAGCCAGCGCGCCTCGACGTCGGGGTCGCGGGGCGCCCTCGGAGGCCCCAGCCCATCGACCAGCGCCCGCGCGGCGTCGATCAGCCCGGCGAGCGCCGCGTGGGTCGTGACCGCCTTCGGATCCGCCTGCGCGACGCAGCGCGCTGCGAGCACCCACGGCAGCAGGGCCTGGCGCGTCCCCTCAGGCCACCAACCGCGCCGCGCCATGCGCATCGCGTGGCCCAGCAGCGCGGCATAGACGTGGGTGTCCTCGATGGTCCGGAAGGGCCTGAGGAAGTCGGCGTAGCCATCGCCGGGCAGCATCTCGGCGTCCGAGACGGCGACCGCGTCGAAGCGTAGGGCGGCGTGACCGATCTCGGGTACGAAGGGCACCGAGGGAGCGGGCAGCACCGAGATGCCTGGGCGCCCGGCGGGCAGACACGCCACGCGCAGCAAGGGGCGGCCGTCGTCGTGGAGGCCGGCGCGCGCCACCACCCCCAAGGTCCCTGCCTCGGCGCCGAAGGTGACGAAGGTCTTCTCGCCGTCCAGGCGCCACCCGTCGCCCACGCGTCGAAAGGTGGACGCGATCGCCCGCGGGTGGGCTCCGCCGACCTCGGTCGCACAGAGCGCGAAGAGCGCGCGGGTAGATCCCACGGGCGGGGGCTCGGAGGACGCGGAGCCGAAGAGCGCCGCGGCAGCGGCCTGGTAGCCGCCCGCGAAGGCCCAGGCCAGCCGGTCCGCATGCAGGCCGGCGACCAGCGCGCGGTCGACGGGCAGCGCCAGATCGGCGGTCTGCTCGCCGTAGGCCGCGAACCACTCCGCGGCGTCACGGGGGACCAGGGGATCGAGCTCGTCGACGATCAGGCGAAGGATCAGCTCGTCGATGGGCACGGCGTCCATGGGCACGGCGTCCATGGGCACGGAGTATAGGCGCCGGCGCCGCGCCCGCTCGCGTTATCCTGCGCGCATGGTCACGCGCCTCGTCACGATCGTGCTGTGCCCCGAGTGCGGCGCGGCATACCACGACCGCCTCGGCGACCTCGCCGGGATCGCGGATCACGACGGCCCGATCCTGGTGGGCTGCGTCGCGTGTGGCCTGCTCTTCCGTGCCGACGAGCCGCCGGCCGAGGCCATCGAGCCGGGTTTGGCCGTGGATTCCACGCCCGACCGCGTCCGCTATCGCCTCGAACGCCTTTTGGGCCGCGGAGGCATGGGCGAGGCCTGGCTCGCCGTCGACCGCCACACCGGCCAACGCGTCTGCGTGAAGCGGCTCCTGCCCTCCGTCGAGCGCGCGACGCTCCGGCAGGAGTGGGCCGCGCTGGTGAAGCTTCAGCACCCCAACGTGGTGCGGCCGCTGGCTCTGCACGAGGATCCCTCGATGCTGGTGATGGCTTTCGTCGAGGGCGAGTCGCTGTCCGATCGGCTGCGGCGGAGTCCCTTGCCGTCGCGCGACGCCCGGTCGGTGGCCGCCGCGCTCGCGGATGCGCTTGTGCAGGCCCATCGGCTGGGCGTGATCCATCGCGACCTGAAGCCCGCCAACATCATGTTGCGGGTGGACCGCTCGCCGCCCGAGCCGGTCATCCTCGACTTCGGCCTGAGCATCGTCGACCGCCGCGATCCCTTCGGCGCCGTGACCGCGCAGGGCAACGCAGGCGGAACCCCCGCCTACATGGCGCCCGAGCAGATTGAGGGTCGGCGGCTGACCCCGGCCTGCGACGTCTACGCTTGGGCGTTGGTCGCGGGCGAGCTGCTCAGCGGACGCGCGCTCCCGGGCCCCCCCTCGCTCGCGGGTCTGGCGATCGAGCGAATGGGGGCGACCGAAGGTCTCGAGTTTGCGGGTGTTACGGCCGACTGGGGCGGACTGCTGCGCGGCTGTACGCGCGCCGATCCCGCCCGGCGTCCCTCGATGGTCGAGGTGGCGCTGGCCCTCGGGCGCATGGGCGAGCCGGGCGCCGAGCCCACCGTGGGAGGCCTTCGCAACCTGGACTTCAACGCTGGCATGGTCGGGGACCGTCCAGTCGGCTGGGGCGACGGCGTCGGCATCGTCGACGGCGTCTCGCGCGGCTTCCGCGCCTGGCTGCACGAGGCCCCCGACCGGCGCATGCTCGCCCTGCAGGGCGACGCCACGTTGCGCCCGACCGACTTCGGCGTCGCGCACCAGGCGCTCTCGGCCGTGCCCTTGCGCGCCTCGACGCTGCGCTGGTCGGGCTTGGTGTGCACCGACCTCGAGCCCAACGCCTGGGCCACGTTGTGGCTGCGCGTGGACGACGCCGACGGCGCGCCGCTGTACTTCGAGAACCTCGCTCACCGCGCCCCAACGGGGCGAAGCGACTGGGCCCGGCAGGCCATCGAGGCGCGCATCCCCGACGACGCCGACAGGGTACACCTCGGCGTACTCGTGGTCGGGCGAGGGACCGCCTTCTTCGATGACCTCCGGTTCGACCTGGGAGGGGGTCAAGACTAGCTACTTGACATTTACGTGGGCCGCGATCTCCGCCCTTCGGACAGGTCGAGTCCATATGTCAAGTAGCGAGTCTTGACCCCCCTTTACGACGATCGGCATCCCGGCGGCGCGGCGGCTGTCACGGTGTGCCCGATTCTGCTAAGGAGCCGGTGTGAGCGACATCTACCAGCGCAAGCGCGACCACATCGAGCTCTGCAACGAGGGTCCGGTTCACGGCGGCGAGCACTTCGGCCTCTTCGAGGACGTCGCCCTGGTTCATGACGCCCTGCCCGAGCTCGCGATGGACGAACTCGAGTTGGGGGTCCGCTTCCTCGACCACGACCTGAGCGCCCCCGTGATGGTCACGGGGATGACCGGTGGGCCCGCTGAGGCAGGCGACATCAACCGCGGCCTCGCGCGCGCCTGCGCTCGGATGGGCCTGGCCTTCGGCGTCGGCAGTCAGCGCGTCATCACCAAGGCCGCCGAGTCCCTCGACACCTTCCGGGTCCGCGGCGCCGCCCCCGACGTGGTGCTCTTCGGCAACCTCGGCGTGGTGCAGGCGCGCGACATGGGCGTCGCCGCGGCCGCCGAGCTGATGAGGTCCATCGACGCCGACTACCTCGCGATCCACCTCAACCCCGCCATGGAGCTGGTGCAACCCGGCGCCGACGCCGACACCGACTTCCGCGGCGGGTACGACATCATCGGGCGCCTCGTCGACGCGCTCGACGGCCGCGTGCTGGTCAAGGAGTGCGGCACCGGCCTGGGCCCGCGCGCGGTTCGCCGCCTGGCCTCCCTCGGCGTCCGCGCGGTCGACGTCAGCGGAAGCGGCGGCACCAGCTGGGTCAAGGTCGAGGCGCTGCGCGCCGAAGGCCGACAGGCGGAGCTGGGCATGCTGTTCGCCAACTGGGGCATCCCCACCGCCGCCGCCGTCGCGCTCTCGGCCAACGTGCCCGTCCAGATCGTCGCGTCGGGCGGCATCGCCGATGGCCTCGTCGCCGGCAAGGCCATCGCGCTGGGCGCCGACGTGGTCGGCTGCGCGCGCCCGGTGCTGCAAGCCTTCCTGCGAGACGGCGAGGCGGGCGCCGAGGCCTTCCTCCGCACGCTCGTCCAAGGGCTGCGGATGGTGCTGGCTCTCACGGGCTGCCGCACCCCCGCCGCGCTGAGGGAGGCGCCCCGAGTCATCGGACCGCGCCTGCAGGCGTGGCTGGGGCACGAGGGGACGAGGCGATGAGCGACTCGCGCATCCCGGGCTTCTACAAGCTGGAGCTGCCCGCTCGGCAAGCCGAGCTCAAGGCGCGCTTCGGCTTGACCGACACCGATCTCGCCATCCTGGCCGACGGCGCCAGCCTCGACCTCGCCCGCGCCGACAAGATGGTCGAGAACTGCGTGGGCGTCTTCGGCCTGCCCATCGGCCTGGGGCTGAACTTCACCGTCAACGGCCGCGACTACGTCGTGCCGATGGTCGTCGAGGAGCCCTCGATCATCGCCGCAGTCAGCAACATGGCCCGCCTGGTGCGCCCCTACGGAGGCTTCACCGCCGAGGCGGACCCCTCGGTGATGATCGCCCAGGTGCAGATCGTGGGCGCCCCTGATCCCGCGGCCGCGACGCTCGCGCTGTTGGGCGCCAAGGCCCGCCTGCTGGCCCGCGCGAACGCCGAGCACCCCCGCATGGCCGCCCGCGGCGCCGGCGCCCACGACCTCGAGGTGCGCCGCTTCGCGGATCCCTTCCCGATGCTCGTCCTGCATCTCTTCGTGGACTGCCAAGATGCCATGGGCGCCAACGCCGTCAACGCGATGGCCGAGGGCGTCGGCCCCCTGGTCGAAGAGCTCACCGGCGGCCGCGTGTACCTGCGCATCCTGAGCAACCTGGCCGACCGTCGCTGCGCCCGCGCAGCCTGCCGCGTGCCGATCGAGGCGCTGGCCGCCAACGGCTTCGACGGCGCCGAGGTGGCCGAGGGTGTGGTCCAGGCCTACCGCTTCGCCGCCGTCGATCCCTACCGCGCCGCCACCCACAACAAAGGCATCATGAACGGCATCGACGCCGTCGCCATCGCCACCGGCAACGACTGGCGCGGTCTCGAGGCCGGCGCCCACGCCTACGCCGCCCGCGACGGCCGCTATGGCTCGCTGACCGAGTGGTGGCTCGCCGACGAGCACCTGCACGGCCGCATCGAGCTGCCCATGGCCGTCGCCACGGTCGGCGGCTCGACCCGCGTTCACCCCACCCTCGGCGTGCTGCGCAAGCTGCTGGGTGTCACCGACGCCCGCGAGCTGGGCATGGTGATGGCGGCGGTCGGCCTCGCCCAGAACATGGGCGCCCTGCGCGCCCTCGCGACCGAAGGCATTCAGCGCGGTCACATGAGCCTGCACGCGCGTCAGCTCGCTTTGGCGGCCGGCGCGGAGGGAGACATGGTCGACGCCGTCGCGGAGCGCCTGGTGAGCGATGGCGAGATCAAGGAGGCCGCGGCCCGCCGCGTCCTCGCCGAGCTGAGCCGCCCGTGATCGCACCCCTCACCTGCTGCCGACGCGCCGCACGCGCGTGGCACCGCATCCCCCCGCGCCCCTCGTCACGCGCACGGAGTCGTCGATGAGCTCACTCCCGGCGGGCGCGGCCCCAGGCAAGATCATCCTCTTCGGCGAGCACGCGGTGGTCTATGGCCGCCCCGCGGTCGCCGCGGCCTTGGGGCACGGCCTCGGCGCCACGGCCGAGAGGGATCCCCTCGGCCCGTGCCTGCGCATCCCGAGTTGGGGCAAGAGCGGGCTCGAGGTCCGCCTCCAGGCCCCCGGCAAGGACTTCGACGCCATCGCCCGCGCCTTCGCCGCGGCGCTGGACGCAGCGGGGCTGGGCAGGCCGCCGGTCGCGATCACGCTGGACGGCGAGCTGCCCTTGGGTGTGGGCCTGGGCAGCAGCGCGGCCTTCGCGGTCGCCATCCTGCGCTGCCTCGCCGCGTATCGCCGAGAGCCCTTTACGTCGGAGGGCCTGCTCGAGGCCGCCGCGCTGGTCGAGGCCGTCTTCCACGGCAACGCCAGCGGCCTGGATCACACGGTCGTCGCGCACGGCGCTTGCCTCCGCTTTCAACGCGGCCTCGATCCCGCCTTCGCCCCCATCGCGCTGGCCCACCCCGTGCCGCTGGTCGTCGCCTGGACCCCACGCGAGGGCTCGACGCGAGACGCCGTGGCCGGCCTGCAGGTCCGCCACGACGCCCACCGCGTCTGGTACGAGCGTCTGTTCGATCACATCGGTCAGCTCGCTGAGGAGGGCATCGTCGCCCTCGAGAAGGGTGACATCTCTGGCCTGGGCGTCCTCTTCGACCTCAACCAGGGTCTGCTCAACGCCTGTGGCGTCAGCAGCCTGGCCAACGAGCGGATGGTCGGCATCGCCCGACGCCACGGAGCCCTGGGCGCCAAGCTCACCGGCGCCGGCATGGGCGGCGCGATCATCGCGGTGGTGCCGGAGCAGCCACGGCGCGTGGTGGATGCTCTGCGCGGCGCGGGCTTCGACGCGATCGCGACGCGCGTCGGAGGCTGAGGGTGGCGCTGGCCGCCGTGCTGCTGGCGCCGGGGATCGCCTGGGGTGCCTTCGGGGGCGGCGCGGGGTTCGACAGCGGGCAGTGGCGGCTGGGCAGCGAGGAGGCCTTCGAGGAGCGACGCGTCAACGGGTTCCGTGCGTTCGCGCAGTGGCTGCCTGGGGACTTCCGTCTGACCGCCGGGTACAGGTTTCTGCGCGAGGAGGTCATCGACGTCGTCGGGCGCGGGGGGCCCGAGGGCGCCCGGCACCAGAACCACCTGGTCTCGGCGCTCGGCGGCTGGGAGCAGGCCTGGTTCCACCTCGCGATCGGCGCCGCAGGCTGGCGCGGCGAGGACTTCGGCGACCCCCTGTGGCTGCTCCGACCCGCCGGGCGCCTGCGGGCTGGGCCGCGCGACTGGATCTACCTCGAGGCGAGCGCCTTCGACGTGAGCGACTGGTCGATCGGGCCCGGCGCCTACAAGGCGGGGCTGGGCGCGCAGCCGGGGGGCGCGCGCGTGTTCGTCGGGGTGGCGGGGGATTGGAACGAGCGGCTCGCGGTGAGCGTCGCGGGGGCGATGCCGTTGGGGGGTGGCGTGGCGCTCGACGCGGGGGCCGGCATCGACGCGCGCGAGCCGGGGCACTACCTGCTGGTGGAGGCGGGGCTCAGCGGCCGTTGGGGGCCGTGAGGGACGGCGGGTCAAGCTGGACTTCCACTGCGCGCAGGGTGCAGAAGTCGTGTTCGACCCGCGGGCGCGGCCGCCCGAGCGTGGTGCGGCGCCTCCGGTGAACGGGCGCGGCCCGACCGCGGCGGTGATCCACCGGCGAGAAGGGTCGATCCGAGGCGAGGGAGGGTGAGGATGGCGCGGCGTGCGTGTTGGACTTGCGCCTTGGTCGTGGGATGGGTGGTCGGTTGCCAGGACGTGTCCGGTCCGGGCTCCGGTCAGCCGGACGCCGCGCCCGTCGACGCCGCGCACGTGGACGCCGCGCTCGTGGACGCCGCGCCCCCGCGCGATGCAGCGCCCCCGCGCGATGCAGCGCCCCCGCACGACTCTTCGCCCCCCGACGACGGCTGCGCCGAGGCCTGCGGCTATGTCGCCGACTGCGCCGCCGACGACGACGATCGGTGCCCAGGCGTCCAGCCCGCCACCCGCGCCGGCGTCCTGGCCGCCTGCGCTTCGCTGTGCGCCGCGAACCCTGCCTTCGTGACGCTCGTGAACCCCGATGAGGGCTGCGCCCGAACGCTCATCCGGGTCAAGCAGCTGTACGCGCCCTTCGCGACCTTCTGCGGCGGCACTAACGAGGCTCCCGATGCGGGCGACTGACGCCCGCGCGCCCAGGCGCGGACGCCCGCGTCCCGGTGAGGGCGTCGCCGAGCCACGCCCGGACCGGGCGGAGCGTCACACCATGTCATCTTCGACCCTGCTTCGCGGCGCCCTCCCCGTCCTCCTCCTGGGGGGCGTCTATGCCTTGCTGATGACTCGCCTCGCCCAGGGGGGCCACGTGCCCAGCGCCACCCACGGCCTGCTGGTCGCGCCGGCCCGCTACTACGCCGTCGCTGCGTTGTACGTGGCGCCGCTGTGTTTGCTGCTGTGGGTGACGCTCGGGGGGGTCACCTGCGCGGTGGCGCGCCGCGCGGGTGGGCGCGCCACGATGGTGCAGACCCTCACGGCGCTGGGGCCCGCCTATGCGTGGCCGCTGACCTTCTTGTTCGCGGTCCCGGATCTCGTGGTGCTCGAGTGCTGGGGGCACGGCGCGCTCGCCGGCGCGATGCCGTGGTATGCGCCGCTCGCGGTCCTGTGGGTGTGGGTGGCCTGCAGCCGCGCAACGTCGCGCGCGCACGCGGTCAGCGCCGGCTGGGGGTGGGCCGCGGCGACCCTTGGCCTGCTCGCCCAAGCCATCCCGGCGGGACTCCTGCTGCGCTGACCCCAGCGCGGGGCCGCAGCGTCGCAGGGCGGCGTCGAAGAGGCGCCGTCGCCGCGGGTTCAGGCCGCCATGGCGGTCAACTCGTCGACGTAGCGGGCGTGCAGCGCGTCGACGAAGCCGGGCAGCGTCTCGGGCGTCAGCGCGCTGGTGTCGATCGGCGGCAGGATGCGGATCTGAACGGTGCCGGCCAGCGCCCCCCAGCGCTGCCGCGGCCACAGGGCGAACGCGCCCCTGATGACGACGGGGACGATCGGGGCGCCGCTGCTCATCGCGAGGTGGAAGGCGCCTCGCTTGAAGGGCTGCAGGTCGCCCGTTCGGCTGCGCGTGCCTTCGGGCGAGATGAAGACTGTGATGTGCTCACGCTTCATCCGCTGCGCGGCGCGGTCGAGCGTGCCTCGACCGCGGGTGCTGCGGCGCCGGTCGATGAGCAAGAAGCCCATGAGGTAGATCGCCAGCCCGACGACCGGGACGTAGAGCATCTCGCGCTTGATCGCGCTCGTGCTGGCGCGCGTGTACAGCGAGCAGATGAGCATCGGATCGAGGCCCGAGGTGTGGTTGAAGGTGGCCACCCGCATCGCGGCCCCCGCGAGGTGCTCGCGGCCCTCGTACTCCACGCGCACGCCCTGGATCCGCAGGAGCACTCGGGCCCAGAAGCGCACCTGGAGCGGCGTCAGCCAGTGCCAGCACCGACCCAGCGTCAGCAGCGCAGTGATGATGGTGCCGACGCAGAAGGCGAAGGTGAAGGTCCAACCGGCCGTGACGGACCAGATGACCCGCATTCTTTCACGCGCGGACATGAGGCTCCTGGCGGGGAACGGATCCCGGGGCGTTTGGCGCACCTTACGCGCGGTCGCTCCGGCGAGCCACGGCCATGCGGCCCATGAGCCGGCGCTGCCCGGCGCCGCGCCGATCTCACACCCGGTTGGCCCGGTCCGCCCGGCCGCGCGCGGCCCACGCCGGTTGGCTCGATCGTTCGCGCGGTACGGGCTGGTAACCGTTGAGGTCGACGTGCGCCTGGTTTGGTGACACTCCCCCGCGGGCGCGGCCGGCCGAGCGTTCGGCGCGATGTTTGCTTCGCGGCTGCCCTCCAAGTTCTCGAACCCCGAGGAGACACAGGATGAAGTGGTTTGACGGGAAGCCTTGGCTTCTCGCATTGTGCGTGGCTCTGACGCTTCCAGCATGTGGCAAGAGCGCCGGGACGGACGATCAGGCCAAGGCGACGCCGACCGCCGCGGAGCCGGCAGCGCCGGCAGCGCCCGCGAAGGAGGCCGCGCCCCCGCCGGTCACCGCCGCTGAGGCCACGGCCGAGGCGAAGCAGTTCTTCGATCAGGTGTGCGTGGTCTGTCATGGCAGCACGGGCAACGGCGACGGCGTGGGCGCGGCCAACCTGACCCCCAAGCCGCGCGCTTTTGGCGACAAGGAATGGCAGGCGTCGGTGACCGACGAGCATCTCCACAAGGTGATCCTCTCCGGCGGCATGGCGGTCGGCAAGAGCCCCATCATGCCGGGCAACCCGCAACTCAAGACCAAGCCCGAGGTCCTCGCGGCCCTCGTGGCCATGGTCCGCTCTTTCGGGAAGTAGGGACATGAACGACGAGAACGAGCAGGGACGCGCCGCGCCCCAGTCCGCCCCGGAGGCGCACACCGCCCCCGAGGCGCAGATCGCACCCAGCCGCCGCGGCTTCCTCACGACGGCCACCGCCGCCCTCGGGACGGGCCTCGTGGGCGCCGCCCTGGTGGGCTGTGAG
>CALBMW010001058.1 GCA_937896275.1 uncultured Myxococcales bacterium | reverse complement strand
GGCTGGATCGGCGTGGCCGATCTCAACGCCGACGGCAAGCCTGACCTCATCGCGCTGACGCGGGACGGCGTCGCCGGCAACAGCTCGGTGTTCCTGCAGCGGCAGGACGGCACCTGGCGGGGTCGCAGCGAGGCCGACTCGGGCTTGCCGGCGAACGCCACGATCCGTGACGCGGCGCTGGGCGATCTGAACCGCGACGGTCGGCCGGACCTCGTGATCGTCGGCAGCCAGACCAACGGCGTGTGGCTCGGCAACGGGGTGGGCGGCTTCGAGCGCCTCGCGGTGACCGGCATCTCGCCCAACCAGAACGCGGTGGCGGTCAGCCTGGGCGACATCGACCGCGACGGGACGCTGGACGCGCTGATCCTCGCCGGGGCCGGCAGCCGCATGTACCTGGGCAACGGCGACGGCAGCTTCGAGCCCGAGGCGCTGGCCACCTTCGCGGTCGGCGCGGCCTCGGCGGCCATCGACGCGGCGCTCATCGACGTGAACCTGGACGACACGCCCGATCTGATCAGCGTGGGGCCGGGCGGCTCGAACCTGTGGTACGGGCGCGACGGCCCCTTCGTGCCGGCCGATCCGGTGGACGCCTTTCCCCCCGTCGCGGCGCGCGTGCTCGCGGTCCTCGACGCCGATCGAGATGGCGATCTCGATCTGCTCACGGCCGACGCCGACGGGCGCTTCTATCTGAACGTCGGCGGTGGGGCGTTCAGCCTCGGCGGGGACGGCGGCCTGGCCTGGGCGGCCGGCGACCTCGCCGCCCGGGTGGCCGATCTGGACGGCGACGCCCGCGACGATCTCGTGGTGTACGGCAGCGACGGTCTGAAGGTTTGGTACAACGGCGCCGATGGCTTCGAGCGGGGGGACGAGGTCGCGCTCGGCCTCGGCGCCTTGGGCGCGGTGACGGCCCTCAGCCTGGTCGACGTGGACGCCGACGGCGATCACGACATTGTGGTCGGTACGGCCGACGGCATCACCGTGCTGCGCTCGGCGCTGACGCTGCTCGACATCGAGACCTACCGCTTCGCGCGCCTCGACGTGCGACGCGCGCGCCAACTCGATCCGGGGCCCCGCGACGCCGTGGGGGCCGTGCTCTACCAGAGCCTGGTGGCCGACGAGGCGCCCGAGCGGCTGCTCATCGCCTACGAGCCGATGCTGCCGATCATCGTGTCGCTGGGTGAGGCGATGTCGAGCGACGTCGTGGTGCACTACACCGACATCGGCATGCCGGGCACCAACACCCGCGCCATCCAGATCGTGATGGAGCTTTGGAGCAGCCTCATCGAGGTGCGCGCGCGCGAGTGAGAGGCCGTCAAACGGGGGGCTGAGCCGGCGGTCGTCGGGGGCGGCCCCGCGCGGGCCTAGCCCTCCTCCTCGTCCGGCTCGAGCAGATCCTCGGTCAGATCAGGCACATCGACCGGCGGCGGCGGGGGCAGGTTCGACTTCCTCGCCGCGAGCACCTTGACCTCGTAGTGGACCTCGGTGTCGTGCAGGGGGTGCAGCAACCGCACCTTGACGGCGGTGTCCGTCTGCTCGATCACCTCGAAGATGACGGGCTGGCCGTCGACCCCCTTGGCCTGGAAGCGGTCGCCCACCTTGGGGTCGATGCCCTCGGGGAACTCGTTCGTCGGCACGTCGCGGGTGCTGGTGGACTCGCGGGGCACGAGCTGTCCTGCCGGGATGACGCCGGTGCGCGTCTCGCCGACCTGCATGCCGTCGATGGCCTTCTCGAGGCCCGGCAGCATGCGGTCCGAGCCCAGCTTGAAGGTGACGGGGCCCCGATCGGCCGAGGACTCGAGCACGTTGTCCGCCGCGTCGCGCAGCGTGTACTCGATGGTTACCACTCGGCCTTCGTCGATCCGCAGCATGAAGAACCTCCGCAACGACACACCGCCGGAGGGTCACCCCCCAGGCGGCGTCGGGCGGAGTATACCGGAGAAAACCGGAAGGGGGGATCAGGGGTTGTCGCACTCGGCCGGGTTGGTGTCCGGCGGCGAGGGATCGCGGTTGGCGCCGTTCAGCGCCGGCGGATCGTCGGTGAAGACGATCGGCAGCGCGTCGATCACGAGGGCGAATCGGTACTCGTCGAGGATGCCGTCGCCATCACCGTCGACCAACTCGTCGTTGGCCAGCAGATCGGCGAAGCGGATCACCTGGCCGTTGAACCGCACCTCGACGGTCTCGACGTCGGCGCGGCGCGTGTAGCCGTTGACCGCCGCGCGCAGGGTGGGGTTGCCGTCCATGTCGACCGACGGCCAGATGCTGATCGACACGATCGCCGGGAAGCGCGTCGAGCAGGACACCTCGCTGCCGTCGGGCAGCATCACCCGGCCCGAGGGCACGTTGAGCAGGAACTCGGAGGCGTCCTCCTTGGTCCAGAGCAGGCCCTCGGTGCCGTCCTGGCGGGGGCCGTCGCGCCAGACGCCGTCGAAGTTCTGGATGGGCAGCGTGTGCAGGTAGTCGAAGGCCTGGTTGTTGTCGCGGCCGTTGCCCACGTAGAACCGCTGCTCTCCGTTGGGCTGGTAGGCGCCGGGCTCGATGAGCAGGTTGAGCTGGCCCGAGGCCGCGGCCGCCGACAGGGCGACCTGCAGCGCGGGGCCGGCCTGCTCGGGCTGCGTCACGGTGCCGCGGCTCATGCGGTAGACCTGGGGACGCAGGTCGACGCGGCAGGCGCCCTCGACGCAGCGACGCATGGCACCGCACTCGTCGCCCTCGACGCACATCATGCCGGCGTCGATGACCGGGGGCTGGGGCTCCCCCATGTCGGGTGGGGTGACATTCATGTCAGGTGCCGGGCCCTCGTCGGGCGCGTCGCCCATGTCGGGGGTGACGCCCATGTCCAGCTCGGGCGCGCCGCCCTCGCCGCCCGCGCCGCCCGCGCCCCCCATACCGGG
>CALBMW010001057.1 GCA_937896275.1 uncultured Myxococcales bacterium | reverse complement strand
TGGCGCGCCGGGCATGGGTGGCGCACCCGGCATGGGTGGCGCACCCGGCATGGGTGGCGCACCCGGCATGGGCGGCGCGCCCGGCATGGGCGGCGCGCCCGGCATGGGCGGCGCCGACGTGGATGAGCAGATCGACCTGCCCGGCCTCAGCGCCGCGGTCGACGTGCACGTCGACACGCTCGGCATCCCCCACCTGCTGTGCGCCACCGATGCCGACTGCTTCGCCGCAGAGGGCTACCTGCACGCGCGCCATCGCTTCAGCCAGATGGACATCAACCGGCGCTTCCCCTCGGGCCGCCTGAGCGAGCTGGTCGGCAACGTCGTGCTCGACGTCGACATCGCCAGCCGGCGCTTCAACACCGGACGCGACGGCGTGCCGATCGAGGAGCAGATGGTGGACAGCCTCGACGAGCGCACCCGCGCCGCCTTCGACGCCTACGCGCGGGGCGTCAACGCCTGGATGGACCATCTGCGCGCCGGCGAGTTCGGCGCGCGCCGTCAGGACGAGTTCACGTTCGCGCTGGTGGATCAGACGGCGCTCACCGCGTGGACCCCCAGCGACTCGGTGCTGAGCGTGCTGCTGGTCATCCGCGACCTGACGGACTTCAGCAGTGAGGATCTGCTGCGCGGCCAGGTCTTCGCGGCGCTGCCCGGCGACCTGGCCTACGACGCCGTGGGCCCCCACATCGCGTCGTCCAGCGCGATCCTGCCCGCGACCCTCGAGGCGAAGCGGGGTCGAGCGGTGGACGCCGCGACGCTCGAGGGGCTGCACCGCCGGCTGGCCCATGCCCAGGGCGCGCTCGCCGCGGCCGCCGCCTCGCCCGATCGCGCCCGCGTCGATCCGGCGCGCGACCGCGGCTCGAACAACTGGGTGGTGGGCCCAGGCAAGACGGCCGCCGGCCATGCCTTGCTGTCGAACGACCCCCACCTGGGGCTGAGCAACCCGTCGGTCTGGTATCCGATCCACCTCGACTCGGTGACGCGTGGGACGGGCACCCTGAACCTCGCTGGGGTCTCGTTCCCGGGCCTGCCCGCGGTCGTGATCGGCCAGAACGCCGACATCGCCTGGGGCTTCACCACCACCTTCCTCGACTCCACCGACGTCTACGTCGAGACGCTCGCGCCCGATGGCAACGGCGTGATGTTCGAGGGCCACGCCGTCCCCTTCACCGAGCGCGCCTTCACCTTTCAGGTCAGCATGGGCGAGCCGCAAACCGAGACCTTCCTCTACGTGCCGCACCACGGCCCGGTGCTGTCGATCGATCGCGAGGCGGGCACCGCGATCACCGTGCGGTGGTCGGCCCAGGACGCCGACACCGACGCCAATTACCTGCTGGGCATGGCGACGGCCACGAGCGTCGCCGAGGCCAGGACGGCTCTGCGCAACCTCACGACCGTCGGGCAGAACGTGGTGGTGGCCGACCGCGCCGGCAGCATCGGCTGGTTCCCCTACACGCGGATTCCGTCCCGACCCTGGGCCTCGCTCGAGCACCCCAACTGGTTGCCCCTGCCGGGCGAGGGCGGCTTCGAGTGGGGCCCCTACGTCGACTATGACGACCTGCCCCAGGCCGTCGATCCGCCCGCGGGCTTCATCGCCACCGCCAACAACGACATGACCGGCGCCTTTCGGGACGGCGACAACACCAACGATGGTCAGCCCGCGCTGCAGACCGACGTGTCCGTCGGCTACCGTCACGAGCGCATCGTCGAGCGCCTCGCCGCGACCGACCAGCACACCCGCGACACGATGAACGACATCATGAGCGACGTGCACAGCCTGGCCGGCGAGCGCATGGTGCCGATCCTGCTGATGGCCATCGATGGGACCCCCGGCCTGGACGCGGTGGGTACGCAGGCGCGCGACGCCCTCGCCGCCTGGGACTTCGACTGCCCGACGGGCCTCGTCGGCGTCGATCCGGCGACCGCCACGCCCAGCGCCGACGCGACGGTCGCCGCCTCCTCGATGGGCTGCGCGGCGTTCCACGTGCTGCTGCCGCGGATGGTCGAGCGCGCGATGGCCGACGAGCTGGCCGACAGCGGCGTCATCGCGCGGCCCTTCCTGGTCTCGTTCCTCAGGTTGGTGCTGGACCCCGACGCGCTGATGCGCGGCGCCGAGTGGTGGGACGACGTGGGCACTGATGGCCTCGAGTCCGAGGGCAACATCGTCGTGGCCGCGCTCAACGACGCCGGGGCCTATCTGGCGGCCACCCTGGGCGCCGATCCCGACGGCTGGCGCTGGGGGCGGCTGCACACCATGACGCTCCGGGCCAACCTGTTCGATGCGGCGGGGGTGCCCAACTTCAACAACGGGCCCTACGTGAACGACGGCGGGTGGTTCACGGTGGACGTCGCCAACGCATCGCGGATGTACGACGACGACTATGGCCAGCGGAGTGGGCCCTCGATGCGCTTTGCCTGCGAGCTGGCCGCCGACGCGCCGGTGAGCTGCACGATCCAGGTGCCGGGCGGCAACGTGCACTTCCGCGACGACGCGCACTATGACGATCAGCTGCAGAGGTGGCTCGTCAACGAGCCCTTCGCGCTGCCCTTCACGGCCGCCGAGGTGCAGGCGGCCACCGAGCGCATCGTGCGCTTCGCGCCCGCTCCCTGATCGCGGCGCGCCGGGCGCTGACCGATCTCGACGGGTCGACCGATCTCAGCCCGCGCGGCCGTCGAGTTGGGCGCGCAGCGTGGCGATGGGCACGAAGGCGGGCGGCCGCGGCGGGGACGTTGGTGGTGGAGCCCTGAGGAGCTCGGGCGGGCTCGACACGCACGAGGAGCGAGGCGTCTGTTGCCGCCGCGAAGGCGACCGCCGGAGGCTCGACGGGTGCGCCCAACGAGACTATAG
>CALBMW010001056.1 GCA_937896275.1 uncultured Myxococcales bacterium | reverse complement strand
ACCACGCTGCGGGCGCGGGCGGCGGCGGGCAGGCCCGCCAGGAAGGCGCCCACCTCGCGCCCGCGCTCACCCACCAGCGCCAGCACCACCACGTCGGCCTCGGCCTGCGCGGCGATCTGCGCGAGCAGCGTGCTCTTGCCCGCGCCGGGGCCCGCCTCGAGGGCGATGCGCTGCCCGGCGCCCACGGTGCAAAGGCCGTCGATGCAGCGCACGCCGAAGGGGAGCGGCCGCGTCACCGGGCGGCGGGTCATGGGATCGGGGGCGCGGCGGCGGGCGGGCCAGGTGGCCGGCGGCAGCGGGCCGAGGCCGTCGAGGGGGCGGCCGAGTCCGTCGAGCACGCGCCCCACCAACTCGAGGCCCACCGGCACCGTGGCCACGCCGGCCACGCGTCGGACCGCGCCGCCGGCCTGCACGACGCCGGGTACGGTCAGCGGCAGCGCCACGGCCTCGGCGCCGGAGAAGCCCACCACCTCGATCAGGGTGTCGTCGTCGAGGGCGAGGCGCTCGCCGAGGCGCGCGCCCGCCAGGGACACGCGCAGGGCGTCGCCCGCGGCCCCCAGCACACGGCCGGGTGCCGCCGGCGCGCCCGCGGCCACCCGTCGGGTCAGCGCGCTGAGGTCGGTCACGGGGCCTCCGGTGGCACCGCGTCCTCGCCCTCGTGATCGGCGCCGCCGTGATCGACGGCGGTGGGGTCCTCGCCGCTGGGGCGCCCGTAGACCACGCTGCGGCCCTCGGGACGCAGGATGCTCACGGCCGCCTGCTGGACCTCCTCGCGCGTCACGCGGTCGAGCAGATCGGTGGCGGTGAACAGGTGTCGGAAGTCGCCGGCCGTGACCTCCCAGAAGCCGAGCGCGCGCGCGCGCTGCTGGGCGGTCTGGAGGGTGCGGTAGAACGAGGTCTCGAGCTTGTTGCGGGCCTTTTGCAGCTCGCCCTCGGTGATGCCCTCGGCCGAGACGCGGGCGAAGTGGTGCAGGACGATCTGCTCCGCCTCCTCGGCCGTGTGGCCGGGGCGCAGATCCACGCTGACCTCGTAGAGCCCCGCCTCGCGGAAGCCGGGCACGAAGGCGCTGGCGCTGCTGGCGAGCTCGCCGTCGGTGATCAGCGCGCGATACAGCCGCGCCGAGTCGCCCTCGAAGAGCACCTCGTTGAGCACCTCGAAGGCGGCGTGCGTGGGATCGGTCACCGCGGGCGCGCGCCACGCCATCAGCAGGCGCTCGGCGCTCAGGGGCAGGCGCAGCTCGCTGAAGCGCGGCGCGGCCTGGACGGACTCGGTGGCGATCCCCCGCTCCGGCACGGCCTGCGCCGGCATGTGCCCGTACTTCTGGAGGATCTGATCGAGCAGCGTGGCGCGATCCACGTCGCCCGCCACGACGATCACCGCGTTGTTGGGCGCGTAGTAGGTGCCGTAGAAGGCCAGGCAGTCCTGGAGCGAGAGGCCGGCGATGTCGTCCATCCAGCCGATTGTGGGGTGCCCGTAGGGGTGGTCATCGAGGGCCAGCGCCCACAGCACCTCGCTCAGCTTGCCGCCCGGATCGTTGTCCACGTACTCCTTGCGCTCGTTCATCACCACGTCCCGCTCGGCCTCGAGCTGGTCGTGGTTGAGCACCATGTGCTCCATGCGATCGGCCTCGAGGTGGACGACCTCGGCCAGGTGCGCGCTGGGCACGTCCTCGTGGTAGTAGGTCCAGTCGAGCCAGGTCGCGGCGTTGACGCGCCCGCCGATCCGCTCGAGGCGACGGTCGAACTCGCCCTCGGGCGTGTTCTTGGTCTCCTTGAACATCAGGTGCTCGAAGAGGTGGGCGATGCCGGTCTTGCCCGGCTTCTCGTCGCGGCTGCCCACGCGGAACCAGGTCTGATAGCTGAGCACCGGCGCGCCGTGATCGGGCAGGTAGAGCACCGTCAGCCCGTTGGCCAGCCGATACTTCTCGACGGCGAGGGTGTTGAAGCGGTGCTCGGTGACGAGCTGGATGCGATCGGACTCGGCGTTGATCGTCTGCAAGAGCAAGGTCCTCGGGTCGGGCGCCGGCGGCGGTGCGGCGCCGCAGTCCGTCAGCATCGGCGTCAGCAGGAGCGCGGCCAGCATCCGGACCATCGTCACGCGGCCGGCGCGTCGCGCAGGGCGGCGCGCGCCACCATCACCCAGGCGATGATCCAGGCGGTGCCTCCCAGCGGCGTGACCATGCCGAGCCAGCGCAGCCCGGTCAATGCCAGCAGATACAGGCTGCCCGAGAAGAGCACCAGCCCGATCACCATCAGCCAGCCCGCCACGCGCACCGGGGCGCCACGCGAGGCCAGCCAGGCGACCGCGAACAGCCCCAGCCCGTGATAGCAGTGATACTGCGCGGCGGTGTGCCACCAGCCGAGGGCAACGGCGCTCAGTCGTGCCTCCAGCCCGTGCGCGCCGAAGGCGCCCGCAGCCACCGCCGTGGCCATCGCCGCGCCGCCCGCGGCCGCCCACACCAAAGGTTTGCTCTGGGCCAGCCTATTTCTCGCGGTGCACGATCATGGTGCGTCGGCTCGACGCCTCGTCGTCCTGGCGCGCGATGACCGTGATGCGGTTGACGCCCTCGTCGAGCGGGACGCGCGCCGAGAAGCGGAAGGGGTCGGTCGCCGCCAGCCCCGCGTTGTTGGCCTTGAAGAAGACCTTCTTGTTGTTCACGTAGATGAGCAGGTCCTGCACCAGGCGCTCGCCCAGCACCTCGCCGCTGAGGGTGAGCGCGTCGTCCCGTGTCTCGGGGGGCGGCGCGCGATCGCTCAGCGCGATGACCGGCGGGCCGCTGATCTCGACCGCCTCGGCGGTGGTGGCGGTGCGGTCGTCGGCGTCGCTGCCCACCGACACGGTGTCGGCGTCCACCCAGGCCCAGCCCTTCGCGTCACCCACGCGCGCCGGCACACGGTACCAGCGGCCCAGCCGCGCGTCGGACACGGCGTCGGGGGCGCGACCCCAGATGGGCGCGCCCGTCGCGTAGAGCGAGCGCAGCTCCACCAGGCCGCCGGGCGTCTTGGGCTGCAGGCGGACCTTGGCGACCTCGAGCACCTCGCTGGGCAGTGACACCCGCAGGTTCACCTTCTCGGAGGTGGTCTCGCGGATCTCGCTGTCGCTCACCGCGACGTCCACCGGCACGGCGGCCTGCTCGAGTTGCTCCTTCACCTTGAACTTGAAGCGCAGCTCCGAGACCTGGCCGCGCGCCAGGGCGTCCGTCTTCACGCGCCCTCGCGTGATGAAGATGCCGCGCTGCTCGTCGGCGTCGTCGTTCCTCAGGATGCCCACGACGGCCTGGGCGTCGCCGTCGCCCACGTTGCGCGCCTCGACCACCAGCTCGGCCTCCTCACCGGCCTGCAGCACCCCGTCGCCGTTGCCCAGGGTGCTGTCGTCGAGGTGATAACGCAGCGCGAAGCGCGGCCGCGGGAGCTGCTCGATGGCCACCTTCAGCGTGGCGTTCTCGGGGGCCGCGCCCGCGCCGGCCTTGAACTCGATGTCGAGGGGATCGCGCCGCGTCAGCGCGCTCTTGGGCACCTTCATCGACACGGTCCAGCTGCGCGTCTCGCCCGGCGGCACGTTGCCGAACAAGAACTCGTGGCCCTCGAGGTGCTCGTTCTCGGAGCGCGTCAGGGCCTGCAACTGCGCGAAGGGGGCGTCGCCCACGTTCTCGACGGTGGCGGTGACCTTCAGCGTCTCGCCCGCCACCGCGCGGTTGTCGGGGTGGTCGGTCGACAGCGTCACCTTGGCCTTGGGGGCACCCTGGGTCGGCGCGGCCAGCTCGATCCAGTCGACGCCGCGCGCGGCCAGCGCCTTGGTGATGATCGCCTGCTGCGTGGCGGCGCGCTGCTCGAGCAGCGGCATCGCGTCCCCGAGCATACCGTCGCGGAAGCCCTTCTCGGTGGCCAGCACCATGTCCCGGGCGAGCTCGGTCTCGAAGTCGATGACGAGGTCGTTGGGGTTGTCGCGGATCTGCTTCGCGAGGGCCTCGTCCTGCAGGTACTTCAGCTTGAAGGCCGGCTTCTGGGCCTTGCTGACCTCGGCCGCCTCGTTGGTGAGGTGCGCGGGCAGATCCTTCTCGCCGCTGCGCCTCTCGTCGCTGCGGAACAGGTCGGTCCCGTCGTCGCTGAGCACGGCCGCGTGCGTCATCACGTCGGGCACGATGCCGACGGACTGGATGCTCATGTCGCCGGGGGTCAGGTACTGGGCGATGGTCAGCTTGAGCGCCGAGTCGTCCTTGTTGTCGTAGATGACCTGCACCGAGCCCTTGCCGAAGCTCTGCTGGCCGACGATCACGGCGCGCTCGTGGTTCTTCAGGGCGCCAGCCACGATCTCGCTGGCGCTGGCCGAGGAGCTGTCGGTCAGCACGACGATCGGGTAGTCCGCCTCGGTGCCCGAGCGGGTCGCCATCTTGGGCTCGCGCATGCGGTCGCCGAAGCCGACGGTGGTGACCAGGGGGCCGCTCTCGATGAACAGGTCCGCCACCTTGATGGCCTGGTCGAGCAGGCCGCCGGGGTTGCCGCGCAGGTCGAGCACCAGCCCGCGCAGGTGCTTCTGCTTCTTCGACAGCGCCTTGATGGCCGCCTGCAGCTCGTCGAATGTGGTGTTCTGGAAGTTGCGGATCTTGATGAGGCCCACGCCGCGGTCGAGGTCGCGCCAGGCCACGCTCTTGACCTTGATGTTGTCCCGCACGAGCGTGAACTTCTTCGGCTTCTTCCAGCCCTCGCGCAGGACCCAGATCTCGGCCTTGGTGTCGGGCTCGCCCCGCAGCAGGTTCACCGCGTCGCTCAGCGCCATGTTCACCGTGCTGTCGAAGCCGATCTGCACGATGCGGTCGCCCGCCTTCAGGCCGGCGCGCGAGGCGGGGGTGTCTTCGATGGGGTTGATGATGGTGAGCAGCCCGTCGCGGATGGAGATCACGATGCCGAGCCCGCCGAACTTGCCGCGGGTGCTGAGCTTCATCTCGCGGTAGTCCTCGGGGCGCAGCAGCACGCTGTGCGGATCGAGGGTCGAGAGCATGCCGTTGATGGCCGCGTACTCGATGTCGCGCAGCTTGGTGTGGTGGCGCAGGTTCTCTTGGATGAAGCGGAAGATGTCCTTGAACTTGAAGGACATCTGCCACGGGTTGCCCACCTCGCGCAGGTCGAAGGTGGCCTCGGCCTGATCGATGCGGACGGTGATCGAGGTGGGCACCTCGTCGCCGTCGCGCTCGACCTCGACGAGCAGCTCGGCGACGGCGCGCTGCACCTCCTCCATCGCGGCGCCGATCATCTTGCGCTCGTTGATGCGCGTGGGATCGACGTAGTTCTCCTTGATGTGGATGACCGCGCGGTTGAGGATCGCGAGGCTCTTGAGGTCGTAGCCGTCGCCGCCCGGGGCGTCGGCCTGGGCCGCCGCGCGCGACTGGAACTCGAGGTGCCAGCCCGGGTCGCCGTAGCGGAACGAGATCGACAGGTAGAAGGCGCCGACGAGCGCGACGAGGGCCCCGATCGCCTTCAACCCCGCGGAGCGACGACGTGGCGCGGGGGCCGCGGGGGTCGGGTTCGGCACGGCCTGTCTGTCGCTGGGCAAGTCCACCCCCCGGGTTGCGGTTCGACACCCCTCGCCGCCGGACGCACCGACGGGCGAATGAAGTGTAGGCCGACCGACGAGGCGCGGCCAACTCGACCACCTCGCCCGTACGCCGGAGTCAACCAAGCAAGGCCACCTTTCATTCGGTGCTCGACAGGGCGGGTGATTCGGTGGTGCATTGCGGGGGTGCCTCGGTGCCGGGTGCGCCGTCGACCTCACGCGTTGCCGCACACCTCGGCGCGTGTGGGGCGCGGCGCCCGGTCGGGACCGAGGCCCGGCCGAATCTTGACAAGGGCCCGGCCGCGCGAGAAACGGACGATGATCGCCAAGCGGCGGTCGAGAGGAGATTCGCGTGAGCGACGATGCCGAGCGACCCTTGATCCTGCTGGCGGACGACGACGCCGAGATGCGCCGCATGGTGCGCCGGGCGCTCGCCACCGTCGACTGCGAGATCGTCGAGGCCCGGGACGGCGGGGAGGCGATCGCGCGGGTCGTCGAGGATCACCCGGCCCTCGTGATCCTCGACGTCTGGATGCCCGAGTTCAAAGGCTGGGAGGTCTGCAAGTACATCCGCGGCAAGGCGGAGTACGACGACATCGCGGTCCTGATGCTCACCGGCATCGGCAGGTCGATCAACGAGTTGACCGCGCCGCTGTATGGCGCGGACGACTACTTGGACAAGCCCTTCGACGTCTCGGAGTTGCTCGAAAAGGTGCGGCGGCTGCTCCTTGGGCGGCCGGCCGGTGAGGCCACGCCGACCGAGCCAGGCTGAGAGCTTCCGGGGCTCGCTCCCCGGCGGCCGCGCGTCTGCGGAGGCTCGCTAGAGATCGCGGCGCAGGCTCTCGGCGTCGCGGCGCAGGGAGGAGCCGCTCGCCGCCACCTTGATCACGTCGTCCACCAGCCGCCGGGCCCGGCGCGGATCTTGGTCTCGCAGGGTCCGGGCCTGATCCAGCAGCTCCCGGGCGGCGCCCTCGATGCGCCCGTCGAGCTTCCGCGCCAGGCTGTGGTCGGGCTGCACCCGCAAGACCTGGCGGGCGCGCTTCGCGGCGTCGGGCAGGCGCTTCTCGTAGAACGCTCGCGCGGCCTCGAGGTAGTAGGGCTCGACCAGGGCCTTGTCGATGGTGCCGGCGAAGGCGCCACCCAGGCGGCGGTCGAGGCCGCGGGCCTTCTCGAGCGTGCGGATCGCCTCGACCACGCGGCGTCCGTCGGCCGCCGCCTGCCCGTCTCGTAGAGCGCGCTGGAGCTCGCGGACCGTGCGGGCCTGACTCTGGGCCTCGCGGGTGGTCTTCTCGTCGGCGCCGCGCTCGGCGGCGCGCTCGTACAGGCGGGCGGCGTCCTCGAAGCGGCCTCGGCGGTACTCGCGGCTCGCGGCGGCGACGTCCTTCGCGGCGCGGTCGCCCGCGCCGTCGGCCGGGGGACGTTCGGCGGGGGGGCGCTCCGTGGGGGGGCGCTCCGTGGGGGG
>CALBMW010001055.1 GCA_937896275.1 uncultured Myxococcales bacterium | reverse complement strand
GACCTCGACCTCGCCCAGGCGGGCGCCGCGCTGGCCGCCGTCGCCGCCGTGGCGCACGTCGCCAACCGGTGGCTGGCGCCCTCCCGCGCCGATCTTGCGCGCGGCCTGCGCATCGCACGCGACCTGCTCCTGCTCCTGGCCCCCCTCGCGCTGGCCAACACCGCGCCCGGCGATCTTGCCGCCGCCCTGGGCGCGGCAGCGCTGTGCCTGGCGGTCGCCCTTCACGCGGCGCTGGACGAGCGTAGCGCCCGCCACGTCTGGTACGCGCAGGTCGGCCTGGTGGGCGCCTACGCGCTGGTGCGCGACCGTGCGACCGAGGACTGGCCGCCCCTGGGCGACGCGCTGGCCGCGCTCGTCTACGGCTTCGCGCTCGTCGGCGTCGCGGTGATGGCGCGCCGCCACGATCTGCCGCCCGTCGCGCGCGCGGTGCGCCGGTTCACCGCTCTCCTGCCCTTGTTGCTGTGGGCGGTGATGCCCGGCGACGCCGACCGAACGGCGGCCCTGGCGGCCCTGGGCTCGGCCCTGCTCTACGCCGCGCTGGCCCGCGCGGAGCACAGCCGGGCCTTCGGCGTGCTGGCCGCGGTCGCGCTGAACCTCGCGTTGCTGCTGTTCGCGCTGGCCGAGGGCCTCGAGGGCCTCGAGATCTGGCTCGTGCCGGTGGGCCTGCTGGTGCTCATGCTGGGGCGTCTGTTCCAGGAGACGCTGTCGCTCGAGCAGCGCAACATGGTCCGCGTGGTCGGCGGGGTGCTCCTCTACGCGCCGGCCGCGTTCAAGCTGACCCTGCAACTCGGCGCCGGCGCCGAAGGCGTCTATTCGGTGATCTTCGGCGCCGCCTGCCTCGGCGGGGTCGCCCTCGGCATGCTCTGGCGCGTGCGGGCCTGGCTGGCGCTCGGCACCCTGTTCCTGACCCTCGACGTGGTCGCCAACCTGGTCCACGCCGGGCTGCGGGACCACCGGATCGGGTTCCTCGTGCTGTCGGGTGCCGGGCTCGCGATCCTGGGCGGGATGGTGATGCTCACCGTCCGGGGCGACGCGGTGCGCGGAGCCTGGGCGCGGATCAGGCGGCGGTTGAAGGGTTGGCAGTAGGGTTGGCAGTAGGGTTGGCAGTAGGGTCGGCGGCAGGGTCGGCGGCAGGGTCGGCGGCGCGCGTGACCGTGACCGACGCGGGCGACGCCGAGCGGGTGCGCACGCTGCTGGCGCTCGAGCTCGCGGTCGGTTGAGTCCAGGGGCGCCCCTCGACGCGCGCGTGTTGCCACCGCCCACGCCCTATGCGAGCGTCGCCGCCAGCCATCCGAGGAGGTTCTCATGGAGATGCCCAAGCCCACCGAGGCGCACCGCAAGCTCGAAGCCCTGGTCGGCGAGTGGGCTGGCGACGAGATCCTCTTTCCGTCCCCCTGGGCCCCGGAGGAGCGTCGCGCTACCGGTCGCACCACGGCGCGGATGGGCATCGACGGCTTCTTCCTGCTCACCGACTACACGGAGTCGCGCGACGGTGAGGTCATGTTCCGCGGCCACGGCGTCTACGGCTTCGACGTCCGGCGCCAGCGCTACACAATGCACTGGTTCGACTCGATGGGCATGCCGCCGAACGAGACGCTCGGCACGTGGGAGGGCGACACGCTCACCTTCACCAACCAGTCCGAGATGGGCCACGCGCGCTACAGCCACGCGATGCCCGACGCGGACCACTACGTCTTCCGCATCGAGACCTCGCGCGACGGCGCGACGTGGCAGCCGATGATGGAGGGGCGCTACACCCGCGCCTGAAGCCTGGCGGGGCTGCGACGCCCCGACCGCCTTGACATCGCCCCCCCGCGCGTGGAGCCTCTCCGGTTCGGCTCGAGGAGGACTCCGTGCCCATCAAACGCTACCTGTCGGGCCTTCAGCCCTCCGGCGATCTGCACCTCGGCAACTACTTCGGCGCCATCAGGCAGCACGTCGCGAACCAGGACGACGCCTTCTACTTCATCGCCGACTACCACGCGTTGACCACGGTCCGCGATCCCGAGGCGCTGCGGCGCAACATCCGCGACGTGGCCGCGACCTACCTGGCGCTGGGCATCGATCCGGCGCGGTCGGCCCTCTTCCGGCAGTCGGACGTGCCCGAGGTCACCGAGCTGATGTGGCTGCTGATGAGCGTCACCGGCATGGGCCTGCTCGAGCGCGCGCACTCGTACAAGGACAAGAAGGCCCACGGCATCCTGCCCTCGGTGGCGCTGTTCGCGTATCCGGCGCTCATGGCGGCCGACATCCTGGCCTACGACACCGACGTGGTGCCCGTCGGCAAGGACCAGGTGCAACACGTCGAGATGACCCGGGACATGGCGCAGCACTTCAACGCCTTCTACGGCGATGTCTTCAAGCTGCCCGAGTTCCGCCTCGGTACCCCGGAGCCCGTCCCGGGCCTCGACGGCCAGAAGATGTCGAAGAGCTATGGCAACACCATCCCAATCATGGCACGCGGCAAGGCCCTCAAGCAGCTGATCATGTCGATCAAGACGGACTCGAAGCCCCTCGAAGAGCCAAAGAATCCGGATACTTGCACCGTCTTCGCGTTTTACGCGCTCTTCGCCGACGAGGCGCAGCGCGAGGCGATGCGGGCGCGCTACCTGGGCGGCAACTACGGCTATGGCCACGCCAAGCTGGCCCTGCTCGAGATCATGAACGACCGCTTTGGGCCGGCGCGCGAACGCTACGACCACCTGCTGGCGCACCCCGACGAGGTCGACGATCTGCTGCGGCAAGGGGCGACGCGCGCGCGCACCGTTGCGCAAGGCGTGCTCGGGCGCGCGCGCAGGGCCTGCGGCCTGGACTGATGACGCTCGAGTGAGCGCCCCTGCACGAGTGAGCGCCCCTGCACGAGTGAGCGCCCCTGCACGAGCGAGCAGCGGTCGCCGGAGAGGAAGGACGTAACGGATCGGGTGCGCGAGCCGCGGGGCTCAGCGCGCGCGGTACGTGATGCGGCCGCGCGTCAGATCGTAGGGCGAGAGCTCCACGGTCACCTTGTCGCCGGGCAGGATGCGGATGAAGAACTTACGCATCTTGCCCGAAACGTGGGCGAGCACCTTGTGGCCGTTCTCGAGTTCGACGCGGAACATGGCGTTCGGCAGCGGCTCGATGACGGTCCCCTCAACGGTGATTCCTTCTTCCTTGGCCACGTCGCCTCCAGCAAGTCGAGGGCGGAAGGATACTTGTGCGGCGCCGGTTTACAAGCCTTTCGCGCAGCCCCTCGGCGGGCCGCCGGCGCGCGACGGGGGACGTGATCGCGGCGCGGGGGCCGTGTAGGCTGCCGGACCATGGCTGACGACGACTACGGCGACGCGCTCGACCGCGACGGCCGCGACATGGTGGCGGCGGCGCGCGGCGGGGAGTTGGGCCCCGTGGACGGCCGCGACCGCCTTGTCACCGAGGTCGTCGACCTGCTCGATCGCGGCCGGTCGGTCCTCCTCGTGGGCCCCTCCGGCGTCGGTAAGACCGCCCTCGTGCATGGCGTCGCGCAGCACCTCGCCGCACGCGGGCGCGGCGCCCTGCGGCAAATCAGCACCACCTCGATGATGTCGCGCACCCGCTACATCGGGGAGTGGGAGTCCAAGGCCCTGGCCGTGGCCGCGGCCGCGCGCGCCGCGGGCGCCGCCCTGTACTTCAGCGACATCCACCACCTGCCGGCCGCCGGCCGCACCGCCAACAGCAACCGCAACCTCCTCGAAGCCCTGCGGCCCCTGATCGACGCGGGCAGCCTCGTGCTGCTGGGCGAGGCCGAGCCCGAGCTGGCCCGCGCCATGGAGAAGGTCCCCGGCTTCATGCCCGTCTTCACCGTGGTCAACGTCCCACCCCTCGACGCCGACGCGGCCGATCAGGTCGTCGCCCTCGCCGCCGAGCGCGCCGGGCTCACCGTCGACGCCGATCTGCGCCGCACCCTCTTCCGCCTCACGGGCAGCTTCCTGGCCAGCCGCCCCCAGCCGGGCCCCGCGCTCACCCTGCTCGAGCGCGTGCGCGATCACCTCGATGACCGCCACGCCGCCGGCGACGCCGCCGCCCTCGACGAGGCCACCGTCGAGCAGGTCTTCGCGCTCTACACCGGCCTGCCTCACTTCGTCGTCTCGCAGACCGCCACCCGCCCGGCCCGCGAGATCCGCGCCTGGTTCCAGGATCGGATCGTGGGCCAGAGCGAGGGCATCGAGGCGGTCGTCGAGGCCATCGCGCTGTTCAAGGCGGGCCTGCACGATCCCACGCGCCCCCTGGGCACCTTCTTGTTCGTCGGACCCACCGGCGTGGGCAAGACCGAGCTGGCTCGCGCGCTCGCCACCTTCCTCTTCGGCAGCGTCACGCGCCTGCTCCGCTTCGACCTGTCCGAGTTCAAGGACTACCACGCGTTCGAGCAGCTGCTGGGCAACCCGCGCGACCCTTCCCAGCCCGCACGGCTGGTCGATCCGGTCCGCGCGCAGCCCTTTCAGGTGGTGCTCTTCGACGAGCTCGAGAAGGCCCACGCCAACATCTACGACCTGCTGCTGCCGCTGCTCGACGAGGGCCGCCTCACGCCGCCCGGTGGGCGCACCGTCGACTTCCGCAACACACTGCTCATCGCGACCTCGAACGTGGGCGCACAGGGCGCGGACCACGCGCTGGGCTTCGGCGCGACGCCCGACGCGACGGCACGGCGACGGCGCACCCTCGACGCGCTCGAGAGCGCGTTTCGGCCCGAGCTCCTCAATCGTTTCCAGCACGTCGTGGTGTTCCACCCACTCGACGCCGACCACGTGCGGGCCGTGGCGCGGCAAGAGCTCGATCGCATCCTGCACCGTGAGGGCATCACCCGACGCAACCTGGTGGTCGAGGTCGACGACGCGGCCCTCGATCGCGTGCTGTCCCGGGGCTACGACCCGCGCTACGGGGCGCGCGCGCTCAAGAGGGAGCTTCAGCGCCAGCTCGTGCTGCCCTTGGCGATGACGCTGATGGAGCGGACCGTCGAGCCGGGCACGATCCTCCGCGTGGCCGATCACGACGGCGCCCTGCGCGTGCGCGTGATCGAGACCGCCGAGAGCCGCGAGCACCGCCGCGAGCAGGCGCCCGTCGCCGTACAGCCGGGGCGCAAGCTCGACGCGGACGCGCTGCGCGGGGCGGCCCTCGTGGCCTCCGCGCGGCTCGACGCGCTGAGCGACGCGGTCGACGAGGCCCAACTGCTCGTCGAGAGGCAGCGGCTGGCCGATCTGCGCGCCGAGCCGGACTTCTGGCGCGACCCGACCGCCGCGGCGCGCGACCTTCGAGACCTCGACCGGGCGAACACCACCCTCGACCGCCTCGACCGCCTGCGCCTGCGCCGCGACGCCCTGAGCGACGCCCTGCAGGCCGCCGACTCGCGCAGCCGGCGCGCCGACGTGGCGAGCCGCCTGGGCCACCTCGAGGCCTCGCTGGTCCGCGCGCATCGGGAGCTGGTGTTGATGGGCCGCGACGGCCACTGGGACGCGCTGATCGAGATCGCCCCCCTCGCCGCCGAGGGCCGCCTCGTGCGGGACCTGCTCATCGCAGCCTACCTGGGCTGGGCGCGTGGGCGCGGCGGCGAGGCGGAGTGGCTGTTCGTGCCGCGCGAGGACGCCGAGCCCGCGCTGCTGGCGGTGCGCGGCCCTTACCCCTACGGCTACCTGCAGCTCGAGGCCGGCGTGCACCGTGCGCGTCGCGGCGACACCCGCGGCGCGGCGAGGGTACGCGTCGCCCCCTGGACCGACGCCGCGGGCGAGGTGCGCTTCGCCGATCACCGCGCGCTGCAGGTCAGCGGGCCCTTCGAGCAGCCCATCCGCTCGCGGCTGACCTGCGCGGGCGGGCTCGTCCTGCAAAACGAGCGCTCCCTGACCGCCAACCGCGAGCTCGCGATCGAGGTGGCGCCTTCGTGGGCCGCCGCGCCGATGCCGCCGGATACGGTCGTGCGCCGCTACGATCTCGAACCTTTCCGCCTGCGCGACGCGCTGACGGGCATGACCACCGGGCGCGCCGAGGTTCTGGCCGGCGACGCGTTCCACGATCTGCTGGGCCGGCGCCTGGACGCTCACGCGGCCACGGCGAGCCGAGCCGAGCCGAGCTGACCGCCGCCCCCGAGGGCGTCTCTGGAGGATCCGTGGCCGAGGAAGATCCCGACGACATCAAGGCCGTGTTCGCGAAGGCGCAGCAGCAGGCCCAAGAGGCCCCTGCGGAGCCACCGGCCGAGGAGCCCGAAGAGCCCGAGGTGCTGCCACGCCCGGGCCGTGACCCGAGCAAGCCACGGGTGCGGCTGCCCGACATCAGCCCGCGCGCCTGGGAGCACCCCACCGATCGGGCCGCGCTGGCGGGGCTGCGCAAGATCACGGGCTTCGATCGGGTGCTCAAGGCCTTCGCCGGCCTGGTGTCGGAGCGCTCGCTGCGGCTGCTCTTCCTGGCCAACGCGGTGCGGGTCGACAAGAACCAGTTCCGCGACCTGCACGCGATCCTGTTGGAGTGTTGCGAGATCCTGGACTACGGCGAGCCGCCCGAGCTCTTCGTCTCGCAGACGCCGATCGTCAACGCGGGCTGCGTGGGCATCGACAAGCCGTTCCTGGTGCTCAACTCGGGCCTGCTCGAGCTGCTCGACGAAGACGAGCTGCGCAGCGTGGTGGGTCACGAGCTGGGACACGCGATGTCGGGTCACGCGCTCTACCGCACGATGCTCGCCATCCTGGTCCAGGTGGGCATGCGCATCGGGCTGCCCATCGCGAGCACGGTGCTCGTGGGCGTCGTGATGGCCCTGCAGGAGTGGGCGAGGAAGGCCGAGTTGTCCTGTGACCGCGCCGGCCTGCTGTGCTGTCAGGACGTGGACGCGGCCTTCCGGGTCGAGATGAAGCTGGCGGGTGGGCGGCGCACGGGCGACATGAGCGTCGACGCCTTCGTCGAGCAGGCGCGCGAGTATGAGCAGAGCGGCGACGTGTTCGAGTCGTTGCTGAAGCTGCTGCTGCTGCTGAGGCGCAGCCACCCGTTCCCGGTGCTGCGGCTCGTGGAGCTCAA
>CALBMW010001054.1 GCA_937896275.1 uncultured Myxococcales bacterium | reverse complement strand
CCGCTTCGTGACGATCACCACCGAGTTCGACGGCCTGCTGCCGGTGACCAACGACGGGGCCGAGTTCACCTGGCGCAACCAGGTCACCCTGCGCCTCTCGAGCTTCGCCTCGCTCAACTACCGCTTCAACGCCGAGCGCAACCCCAACATCGGCGTGGACGCCGACGTGAAGACCGAGCACGACGTGCAGCTTCGCTTCAGCTACACGCTGTTCTGATGCGCGCGCGTCGGACCGCCGAGCCGGCCGGCGACGGGACTGGCTGTCCCAGGCGGCGCGTCGGCGGCCGCGTCGTCCACGAGGGCCCCGTCGACCCCCGGCGCGGCCAAGCCCCGGCGACGCCCTCATTCCCAGCGCGCCCTCGGGGGGGCACAATGGCGGCGTGAGCGGCGACCACCACCATCCTCCCCCGGGCGAGCACGCCGCGCACGCGCACTCGCCGCACCGCGCGTTCCTCATCGGCGTGGCGCTCAACCTCGTCTTCGTGGGCATCGAGGCCTTCTACGGCGTGCTGGCCGACTCGGTGGCGCTGCTCGCGGACGCCGCCCACAACCTGAGCGACGTGCTGGGGCTGGCGCTCGCCTGGGCGGCCGCCTCGCTGGCGCGGCGGGCCCCCACCGGGCGGCGGACCTATGGCCTGGGCAAGACGACCGTCCTGGCCGCGCTGGCGAACGCCATCCTGGTGCTGGTGGCGGTGGGGGGCCTGTCGGTCGAGGCCGTCGAGCGCCTGCTGGAGCCGCCGCCGGTCCAGGCGCTCACGGTCATCGTCGTGGCGGCGATCGGCGTGGTGATCAACACGGCGTCGGCCTTGCTGTTCGTCCACGATCGGCACCACGACATGAACCGTCGCGCGGCCTTCGTGCACCTGGCGACCGACGCCGCGGTCTCTCTGGGGGTCGTGGTGGGGGGCCTCGTCGTGTGGCGCACCGGCGCAAATTGGATCGATCCAGCGCTGAGCCTGCTGATCGCGGTGGTCATCGTCGTGGGCACCTGGGCGCTCCTGCGGGAGGCCTTCGATCTGGCGGTCGACGCGGTGCCGGCGGGGGTCGACGCCGAGGCCGTGGCGACCATCCTGATGGCGCCCGAGGCGGTGACGGCGGTCCATGACCTGCACATCTGGGCGATGAGCACCACGCGCGTCGCGCTCACGGCCCACCTCGAGATGCGACTCGAGGCCTGGACGCCGGCCTTCGCCGAGGATCTCGAGCGCGAGCTGTCGGCCCTCGGGGTTCAGCACGTCACCCTGCAGCCGGAGGACGCGCAGCGGCCCTGCTCGGGCTGCGCGCCCGTCGTGCCCGGGAAATCGCCGTCGGGATGAGACCGTCGGGTGGCGTGCGCGGAGGCGGCGCCGGAGGCGATGGGGACCCCCTCTCTCGCCTTGCGCCTTGCGCCTCCGGCCGGCCGTTGTTAGGCAGGGCCAACCGGGCGTGCGAGGGCGTTGATGGCGATCCTGGCGGTGTTGACCGAGACCGATCTGCCCCGCCGGGTCGTGGCGTTGGCGTGGCAGATCGCCCAGGCCCGGCGCGAGGGTCTGACCATCCTCCGGGCCGGGCTCGGGGGGACCGAGTCCGAGTCGGTCGAGGTGCCGCTGACGCCCGTCGAGGGCGAGAAGCCCGACGCGCTGATCGGCGCCATCCGGTCGGTCGTCAACGAGGCGCTCGCCGCCACCGAGCGCGCGCCGGAGACGCCCGCCCTGATCCTTCGCACGATCGCGCACGCCGACCGGCTGAAGGGTGTGCTGGCCTTCGTTCGGCAGCTCGATCCGAGCCTGATGGTGGTCTCTTGGCAGCCCGATCCGCGGGGCGCTGAGGTGCCGCTGGCCTACCAGCTCTTCGAGCACGCCCCCTGCGACGTCATGGCCGTGGGCGGGGCCGAGGCGACCCAGATCAGGCGCGTGCTGGTGCCCACCTCGGGTGGCCCGAACGCCGAAGTCGCGCTGCGCCTGGGGGCCGCCATCGCGCACGCCCGGCAGGGCACCCTGACCGCGATGCACGTCGAGCCCGAGGCGATGGAGGACGGCGAGGCGGTCGCCACGCAGGTGCTGCGCCGAGCCCTCGCGCGGGCGGGCGTCGAACCCTCGCCGGACCGCGTGATCCTGCGGCCGGTCGTGGCCCCGGACGTTCGCGCGGCCATCCATGACGCGGCCCGGGCACACGATCTGGTCCTGCTGGGAGCGTCGGGGCAGGGCCTCGTCTCGCGCATGCTCTTCGGGGCCCTGCCCGAGCGGGTGGCGACCGGCTTCGAGGGCGCGCAGGTGGCGGTGGTCCGTCACGCCACGCCCTGGGCGGCGCGGGTGCGCGACCGGGTCGAGAACGCGCTCGCGCTCAACGTGCCCCAGATGAGCCGCGAGGACCGGGTCGAGCTCTTCGAGAAGCTGCAGAACGGCTCGCGATGGGGCTTCGACTTCATGGTCCTCATCGCGCTGTCCTCGTCGATCGCGGCGCTGGGGCTGGTGCAGAGCTCGGGTGCGGTGGTCATCGGCGCGATGCTGGTGGCGCCGCTCATGACGCCGCTGCTCGGGAGCGGGCTGGCGCTGCTGCAGGGCAATCAGGTGCTCCTCCGCAACGCCGTGCGGGCGATCGTGCTGGGCTTCCTGTTGGCGCTGAGCCTCGGCGCCGTGATCGGCCTGCTGAGCCCGGTGAAGGTGCTGACGCCGGAGCTCGCGGCCCGCGGCGGCCCCAACCTGCTCGACCTGGGCGTGGCCTTCCTCTCGGGGGCGGCGGCGGCCTACGCCTATGCCCGACCCCACCTCGTCGCGGCCCTGCCGGGCGTGGCCATCGCCGCGGCCCTGGTGCCGCCCATCGCGACCACGGGCATCTCGCTGGCCTGGGGCGAGTTCGCGAACGCGCGCGGCGCGGCCCTGCTGTTCGGCACCAACGTCGTGGCGATCGTCCTGGGCTCGGCGGCGGTCTGGTACTCGGCCGGCATAAGGGGTCGGCGCAACGAGCGTCTCTGGGCCCGCCGCACCCTGGCCGCGCTGGTGCTCGTCGTGGCGGCGCTGGCCCTCCCGCTGGGCAGCTACCTGTACTCGTTGGTGCGCCGCGACGTCAGCGGGTTCGGCGACGCGGTCGGTGCGCGGGTCACGGCCGCGGGCTACCGGCTGGTGGCGACGACGCGTTCGGAGGGGGTCATCGAGGTGCTGGTGCGGGGCGCGACGCCCGCGGGTCCGGCCCTCGCCCGCGACTTGGCCGCGCAGGCGCGCGAGAGGCTGGGCGAGCCCGTCACGGTGCGCCTGGTGACGCAGCTCACGAGCGAGGCGACGAGCGACTGAGTGGCCCGCGAAGGCCTCTTCGAGCGTGCCCCTTCGAGCGAGCCCCTTCGAGCGAGCTACTGGTGGTTCGAGCCCTTGGCCCGCGCCAGCAGCGCCTCGGGCACGTCGACGCCCACCGGAACCAAGCGGACCACGGGGCGCGGGGGCAGGGCGCGGCTGCCGTCGAAGCGCAGCGCGAGCCAGGCCGAGTCGTCCGGCCCGTCCACGGTGTGACCGTCCTCGACCACGTCCCCCTCTTCGGCGAGGTAGGCGACCAGATCCCGCACCATCTCGGACACCTGATCGAAGGTGAAGGCGTCGCGGGCGAAGGCGATCTCGATGTCGGGCAGCCCCAACTGCTGCATACCGATCGAGTCCATCACCAGCCAGCTGCCGTCGTCGTCCAGCTTGCCCAGCCGGACGTTGGTCCACAGATCCAGGGGCAGGGCGTCGTCGGTCAGGTGCCAGTCGAGGGCCTGCTCGACCATGTGGGGCGGCCGGACGGCCTCGCCCGCGGGGTCGAACCAGCAGATCATCCCGGTCACGCCGAGCAGCGCGCGGCCCACCTCGCTCAGGAACAGCAGCTCGCCCTTGGGATCGTGATCCTCGGGCGCGGTCTGTTGGCCGTCGTCGTCATCGAGGTAGGTGGTGCGCAGCCGCACGAAGCACTTCTGCTGGCGGATCGCGGAGGACGCCTGTCTCCAGGCCCACGCCTGGGTGCCGGCGCGCTCGAGGCAGCCCGGGTAGGCGAGGGGGCCGAAGCCACCCATGCTCCAGGCCGCGAACAGATCAGGCTCCTGGTCGGGGTCGCCGGGCAGGTCGTGCCAGCGCTCGTTCACCACGTCGACGATCACCCGACCGTCCACCGTGCCGGGCAGCTGCAGGATGAGCGCGGGCGCCCCGAAGGCCCAGTGCGCGGTCTCGTCGCCCGCGGTCCGGCCATGCACCTCGAAGGGGGACAGCGCCCCCTCGATGTCGTCGAGGGTGAGCTCTCGGCTGGCAAACAGGATGACGCTCTGGGTGAACATGGCGTGGTCTCCGGCAGAAGGAACGGGGCGATGCTCGCATGTTCGGGGTGCCGCGCAAAGTCGCGCGTGACGCGTGGCGTAAGAGGTCCCCCCGCCGCGCGTCTCGTGCGCCACAACGCCAGAAGGGGACCACCCATGAGCACGTGCCGAAACACGCTGACCGCCGCGCTGGCCATCGCCGCGCTCTTTGCCAGCGGCTGCGAGAGCGACGACGGCGACAGCGCCAAGAACGCCCACGAGGGCGCGGCCTCCAGCGACGCGGGTGCCTACGGCGGCGGCGGGCAGGGCGAATCACCCGGCGACGCCCGC
>CALBMW010001053.1 GCA_937896275.1 uncultured Myxococcales bacterium | reverse complement strand
CGCGCCCGACGCGCCCGCTGATCTGGCCTGTCACCGCGCGCCCGCCGCCGCGGCACCGGGCCCCGCCCAAGTCACGATCCGCGGCCGCGTCGAAGCCCTGCACGGGGTGGGCAGGCCCGCGGGCCTGCGGGTGCGGGTGTACGACGCCGCCGCCTTCGACGTCAGCCCATGCCGCGACGCGGGCGCCCAGGCGCCGACCCGGAGCCTTGGCCGCGAGCTGACGGAGCGTTGCGTCGACGGGCGCGTGGATCGCCCGGACGTGCGGCTGGGCGAGGCGCAGACCACGCCGTGCCCGGACGCCGCGGGCGAGTGCTTCGAGGTGCCGTCGATCGCCACGCGCCGCCACCTGGTCTTTCGCGTCGACGGGCCCGGCTTCGCGCCGACCTACAGCGTGGGCCACTGGATCCAGCCGTGTCTGGGCGATGGCCCCGGCCCATGCGCGGCGCCGCTCGAGCCCGACGCGCGCGGCCCCTGCAGCCTGCGCACGGACGGCGCCTCCATCTGGGCCGAGGTCACGCTCGCGCCCGTCGCGGACGCCACCTGGGAGGGGCTCCCTCGCGGCGCGGGTCGCCCGGCGATCGCACAGCGCGACGCGCTCGTCTACGGACGCGCGCTGGATTGCCTCGGGCGCCCGTCGAGCGGCACCGTCGTCGATCTGGCGCGACCGTCGCTCGCCGGCCCGGTGTATTACCAGGGTCTGGCGCCACGCGGCGACGCACCGGCGACGCTCGAGGGTGGCCGCTTCGTGTTCTTCGACGCGCCCAACGGTCCCCAGGCCCTGCTCGGGCGCGCGGGCGGCGCGGTGGTGGCCTTGACGCCCTTCTTCGCCGTGCCCGACGCCGCCACCGAGGTGCTGATCGGACCCCGGGGGCCCCAGGATCCCACCGCCTTCGTCGAGCGTTGCAGCGGCGACGAGGACGAGGACTTCGACGGCTTGGTGGACTGCGGCGATCCCGACTGCGACGGGGTCTGCGGACCCGTCGAGCGTTGCGGCGATGGCCGCGACAACGACGGTGACGGGCTGGTCGATTGCGCCGACGCGCGCTGCGCCGGCGCGCTGCACTGCCAGCGCCGGGCTCCGGGCGGCGCGTGGGCGCCGGCCGCTCGAACGGTGAGGCTGGACGTCCCGCTCAGCCTTCAGGACGCCCGGGACCGCGGCTGCCGCCTGGCCGGTGGCAACGCCGGCGCCGGCTTGCGGGGCGTGGTCAGCCAGTCTGCCGAGGGACTCGACGCCTTCGTGCGGCCGGGCCCGGACGGCCAGATCCCCTTCGTTCAGCTCGCGCGCGCGTCCGGCTGGCCGGTGGGCAGGCCCATCGACGATGTGCCGCGCGTCACGCTCGACTTCTTCGAGGGCAGCCAGCGGCCCGAGTCACGCTTCGCGCCCGTGCCCGCCAGCTTCGTGGATGAAGACGTGGGGGGGGCGGCCCTGGCGCGCTTTCCCGAGACCGAGGTCGCCGCAGGGGGGCGCGTCGACACAGCGCCCGGTACGCTGCCCATCCCGCTCAACCTGGCCGAGGTGGGCACGCACAGCCTGACCATCGACCTCAGCCTGGCCACGGTGCACGGGCGCCTGGGCGCCGCCGGTCCGGGGTTCGCGCTGCGCGACGGTCGCATCGAAGGCTATGTCACCGTGGCGACGCTCGACGCCTGGATCGCCCAGCTCGTCGACCTGTGCGCGGCGCCCGACGCGCCGCCGCGCTGCGCCGATCTGCGGCGCTTCGTGCTCGACCGCCCCCTGCCCGCCATCCGCGACCTGCTGCTGTTCTTCGCCGGGGGGCTCGACGCGCGCCTCGGCGCCGAAGGGCCGACGGCCTGCGAGCCTGCCCTCGAGGCCGACTGCGATGCGTTGAGCGTTTGCCTGTTCTTCTCGATGGATCCGGTGGAGGTCGTCGCGCCCTGAGGGGTTGCCCCAGGGCGCGCGCGCGGTGCGGCCCGTGATCAGTACCGGTGAACCCCGAAGGCACCCATCGGAGCGTACACGTGCCCGGCGTTGACCACGATCCGGCTCAGGTAGCCGATGGTGCGCGCGGCGTTCTCGATGAGTGGCGCGCCTCCGTTGGCGGCCAGGTTGGCCACGTCGACCACGAGCAGGCCGGTGGGGAAGCGGCTGCCCAGGTACAGGCGGCTGCCGTCCACGTCGAGCAGGTCGAAGTGATAGCCGGCGAGCGCGTTGCGTTGCTCCGCGACGATGTCACCGGTCTCACCGAGGTCGATGCGTCGGATGACCGTGTAGGGCTGGCGACTCGACACGGTGTCGGAACGCACGCCCCACCATGGGTACTTGTGCGCAGTGAGCCACAGCGTGCGGTCATGCCAGCCGACCGGGCGGCCGCCATCGTCGCCCAGGTAGCCGGGGCGCATCGCCGCGCGGTGGATCTGGTCGGCCACCGGGATGACCGTCACCAGATCGGCGCGGACCTCGGCCGGATCGTCGTCGACCAACCGCAGCACGTTGAGGCTGTTGCGGCGGCGACCGAAGTCATCCCACTGGAAGTCGACCGTGTACCACAGGCGACCGTCGTCGCTGACGTCCACGAGGTAGCCCGGCACGTTGACGCTCGGCAGCGCGACCGGGTGGTCGGGATCGCTCACGTCGACGCGGTCCACATACGCCCGCACATGGTACAGCAGGCTCTCGCCGGCCTCGGTCGTGGCCTGCTCGACGTGCGTCGAGTACAGCACCTCGCCGTGGGTCATCTTGTTCACGAAGGGGAAGTCGTTCATCGGCACCGCGCCGTCGGCGACGCGCGGATCGTCGGGATCCCGCAGGTCGAGGAAGCGCAGTTCGCTCTCCCAGTCGCGCCGGCCGCTCGCGCTCTCGACGATGGTTCGGAAGGTCATGGGCAGGAGTTGGTTGCGCAGCGGCAGGCCGGCGTAGGGGTTCCAGTAGTGGGTGTAGAAGCCGCCGCCGGGCTGAAAGACGAAGGTGGCGGCGTCGTCGAGCCGCAGCTCACCGCGCAGGCGCGGGTGCAGGAGATCGCTGAGGTCGGCGGTCCGCACGACCTGTCCGCGGTCCTGCTCGTAGCCGATCAGGTGGAGCGTGTCGCCGTCACGCAACGCGTAGGGCACGTAGCTATAGGGCAGCGAGAGCGTCGCCAGCGGCGGCGTGTCGTCGTCGGGGCCAAACGCGCGGATCTCGAGTCGGACCTCACCCTGGCCGTCGCGGGCGAAGGGATCGGTCATCAGCTGGACCTGCTTGCCCTGCACGTCGAACAGATCGTGGGCGTAACGGACGAGCTCGAGCTTCTCGGTCACGAGGGGCCGGTCCAGGTCGGTCGCGTCGATGACGCTCACCACCATCTCGCCGACGGCCATCAGGCGGTGGTGGTCGGGGTCGCCGACGGGGAACGCTCGTCGCACCCCTCCGGTGTTCGCCGTGCGCCCGCGCTCCACGAGGCGGTCGTTGGCCCACTCGATGATCTGCATGCCCTGGAAGCTGCGGTTGTTGGTCCAGAAGTTCAGCGGCACCAGCGCCAGCCCCAAGTCCGGGAAGGTCTTGAAGGCCTTGTCGTCGACGTTCGCCTCGCTGTTGCTGTGGCCCTCGCCCAGGCGCTGAAAGCTCAGCAGCGCCGGGTTGTCGAGGTGGCTCACGTCGTAGAGCGCCACGGCGGTCTGCGTGTTGACGTTGCGCGCGTAGTGGCGGCCGATGCCGATGATGCGGTCGCCGTGCACCTCGACGTGGTTGAAGTCGATGTCGACCGACAGGCGGCCGGCGACCTGGGGGGCGAGCGGGTCGCTCAGGTCGAGGGTCGTCAGCCAGCGTCGGGTGGTGTTGCCGCTCCAGTCGGCGTGGAACGTGACCGCCCGGTCGCCGGCGAAGCGCGTCGCCTGCAGGCCGCTCGAGCGTAGGTCCGGCAGGTTGAGCGATGTGTCGATGGCGAGCGTATCGGGGTGCGCGGTCGAGACGACGTGCAGCGTGATGCCTTCGTCGCTGTACCAGCGTTGGCTGATGACGCGGAAGTATCCGTCGAACCAGTCCATCTTGAAGCGATCGATGATGTGGCCGGGGACGTAGACCTTGCCTCGCTCCCGCAAGACGCCGGCGGGATCGCTGATGTCCACGTAGGTCACGAGCGTCTCCTGCTCGTGGTCGGGATCGGTCAGCACGAAGTTGGGATCCCAGCCCGCGACGAAGATGGCGTGATGCGCGACGTGGATGAGCGTGCTCTGGCCCTGGAAGGTGATGCGGTCGATCTCGCGGATGTCCTGGGGGTCGGAGATGTCCATCGAGAGGATCCAGGTGCGGTCCTCCCAGTCGGCCGTGTTGTAGCGCCAGTAGTCCGCGCGGCGCTTGCTGACGGTGTAGAGCACGTCGCCCACCATGCGGCTGTCGGTGACCTCACCTTCGACCGGGAAGCTGCCGAGCAGGCTGGGGGCGTCGGGATCCTCGACGTCGGCGACCATCACCTGGCTGCCGTGGAAGCCGTGGGGATCGGCCTCGGGGTCGTACTGCCAATAGACGAAGTAGTCACTGTTGAGGATGTAGGCCCGGCCGTCGCGCACGTACATCTCGATGGGCACCGCCTGGAAGGGCAGGCGGCCGCGCAGGCGCAGGTTGTCCGGATCGCTCACGTCGATGATGACGA
>CALBMW010001052.1 GCA_937896275.1 uncultured Myxococcales bacterium | reverse complement strand
CGGGCGCGTGGAAGGGCTGCTCCCAGGTGGCGCTCGCGTCGAAGGGCGTCGACCAGTTCGCGAGGAAGTACACGGCGTTGACCAACACCATGCGAGTCGCGCGATCCACGTCGCCCGGCAGCAGCAGCTCGGGGACGCGGGCCTCGGTGCCGTCCGACACCCACTGGTTGATCGACGCGCGCGCGTCCTCGGTGGCCTGCGCGAAGTCGACGCGCCACACGCCCGCGCCATAGTTGCGTCCCAGCGTCTCGAGGAATGCGTCCTTCACCGGCAGGTCGTCCTGCGTGAACAACGCGTTGGCCGTGCGAAAGAGGGGCGCCGCGCCCTCGCCGTCGCGGTCCCCGGGGGGCTGCTCCAAGCGACGCTCGAGAGCGTTGCAGGCTTGGTGGAACGCGGCGTCGTCGGCCCCCGTGCGGAGCGCGCGCGACATGGCTTCCCGCGTCTCGCCCCGGGCGCCGGCGAAGGTCAGGGCGAGCGCCTGGTGGATGCTGAAGGGCGAGAAGAGAACGTTGTCCGAATCGGCGTCGACGCGGCGCAGGAGGTCGAGGGCGAAGTCGCGTTGGCCGTCGACGAAGGGGGCGAGGGCGTCGTCCCCGATGGGGGCGGGGCGCTCGCGCTCGACTTCGGCGCGCAGGACGGTCGCAGCCGGCGCATCGGGCGCGGCGGACGCGCTGGGCGACGACTGGCCGGTCGAGTCGTCCTCGCAGGCGACCGCGGCGGTCAGGGCGAGGGCTACCAGGGCTGTGCGTGCGTTCGGTCGCATGAGGTCTCCTCCGGTCGGTGTGTTGGGCCGTTGGCGACACTCGACGCGGCCGAGCGGAGGATCTTTCCGTTGGCGGAGCAGGCGAGGATTGAGGGCGCCAGGCGAGGACCTGGACGCCGGCAGGTGGACGACGCGCGAGCCGACGACCGAAGACGTACTTGCGAAGGAGTACCGGCCCTTCGGCGGTGGCGGAGGACCCTCGAACGGCCTAACCTCTCTGCACCTCGAGGGAGGCTGAATCGCCCGTGTCGCATCGACTCCTGACCCTCGCGCTCCTGGCCGGGGTGGTCATCGGCTGCGCCACGGACCAGGGCTCCGTCGAGTTGACCTTCGTATGGGAGAGCCCGCCCGAGCAGGCCAGGCTCTTGCCGGGCACCTCTCGAGCACGGCCCCGGCCCCGGCGGGCGGGGCGATGCCGGTTTACGTCGGCCGCGACCTCACGATACCGTCGGGCGACCCGCTCATGCTGAACCAGCGAGGCCATCGCCACCGTGACCAACCCGCCTGCCTGCACCGGCACCTGCTCCCCGTGCGACGCCACGGGTGAGGTGGCGCTGGCCCGCGCCGCGGGCCTGTTGCCCACGGACCGCGTGGTGTACGCCGGCGTGCGCGGGCGGCCGGGATGACCCACCGCGGACCTGCGGCTGCGGTCGCGCCTGCGCCGCGGGGCGCCGTGAACCGCCCTCCGCTCGCGCCGGTGCGATGAGCGCCCCAAGCCACCCGCGCGCCTTGGGCTGCGGCGCGTTGGTCGGGTTCGTGCTGCTGGCGACCCTGTGCGGAGGGATCGCGGTCGCCGTGCTCGACGTGCCCCTCGGCGTCGCCGGGAGCGTCGGCCTGGGTGTCGCGGGTCTGCTGCTGTCGGTCGGCTCGAACGTGCTCGCGCTGCGGCGGCGCGGGGCGACTCATGCCGCGCTGGGTGTGGACACGCGGCGCCCCCTTGTGCTGCTGCGACCGTTCGGGCGCGACGACGAGGACGTGGGCGGTCGCCCCGGCTGGGCCGGACGGCTCGTGGCCGCGAACCTGCGCCCCTACGGGGCCCGCGTGGGCCGCCTGGCCTTCGACGACTACCTCGCGCCGGCCCTGACCGCGCGCCTGGGCCCCGTGGCGTCGCTGCAGAATGCCCGCCGAACACACTTCACGACGCACGTGGCCGACCTGGGCGTGGACGACGAGGTGTGGCGGGTGGCGGTGATCGGGCTGCTGCGCGACGCCGCGTGTGTACTGGTGTTCCCGGGGGGGACGGGGGGGCTGGCCTGGGAGCTCGGGCAGCTTCGGCGACTATGCGATCCCTGCCTGGTGCTGATCGTCTGTCGTCCCGACGCAGGCGACGCCGTCGCTTGGCCGGCGTTCGTCGGCGAGTGTCGGTCGGTGGGCATCGACGCGCCGGACGACGCGCCGGCACCGGGCGAGATGCTGTGCGTCGATGCAGGCTGGAGGGTCCGCGTTGCCGCCGCCGGGCTGCTCGAACCGGACGACTACGCGCGGGCCGTCGAAGACCACGTGCGCGCGCGCAGCGACGCGGCCGTGCCCGCGGTGCGAGCGGTCGAGGGCGGGTCGCGAGCCGAGGCCGAGGCCTGTGCCCGTGCAGGCCGCTTCGACGCCGCGCTGCGGATCGCTGCCAGGCACCGGGCGCGGCAGGCGCTCGGCTTCGCCCGGTCGGGGGGCCGGGAGGCCGTCGACGACTGGCCGGAAGCGCTGGTCCGCGGGCTCGCCCGGGACGCCCGCAGCGATGCGCTCGGCGCTGCTTGGCGCGACAGCCGCGACGACCCCGCGCTCTCGGCCGCGGTGGCGCCCTGGATGGTCGAGCTGGGCCCCGACCTCGGGATGGAGCGGTGCGTCGCGCGGACGCTGATCGACCCAGACGAGGGGCTGCCGCGCAAAGTGGTGGCGATCAAGGTCGTCGGCAAGGCTCGGCATGTCGCGCTGGTCGAGGTCGTCTGCCACCTGGCGCTGGACGACGGCGCGCCGGAGAAGCTGCGGCTTCGGTGCTTCACGTGCCTGGGGCGTCTCGCGACCGACCCGGCCATGAGAGCCCTGGGGGTGCTGTTGCGGCGGGGCGCGCCCGAACTCTTCGTCGGCGCGCTCGGCGGGATGACGATGGCCGCGACGCCCGTGGCCGAGGCCGAGGTCGCCGCGGTGCTCGCGACGCTCGATCCGGCGGATGACCGCGGACCGTGGCTCGAGCGAAGCGTCGACCTGATGCGCAGGACGCGACACCTCGAGGTCGAGCCCCTGGCGCGGTCGCTGGTGTTGGTCGATGGCGAGGGCGCCCTGGCAATGGCGCTGGGGCAGACGATGGCGCCCGGAGGGCTGGCAGGCCTCACGGCCCACCTGCGGGACGCCGCCCAGCGGGTGTCACGGGCCAGCGTGGCAATCCTGCTCGCCACCCTCGGCGACGCCCGCGTCGCGCCCGCGCTGCGCGAGCTCGCAGCGTGCGACGACCTGCCGGCCGCCACGCGGGAGGCCATCGCCCGACTCATCAGCGACATCGACCACCGCGGAGCCGGTGCCGGGGCTGAGCTGTGCGAAGGGGCGGCCGCCGCGGAGGTGCGCCGATGAGGCGAGCCGAGCAGAGTGCCGAGAGGAGTGCCTGACGTCTCTCGGAAAAGAAGTGCCTGACACATCTCCAGACCGCCCTGCAGCCCGCTGACCTCGAGGCCCGCCGGGCGCCCCGGGGAGGTGGCCCTGGAGCCGCAGCCCCGTCCCCCGCCCGGTGGGGCGATGCCGGTTTACGCCGGCCGCGACCTCACGATACCGTCGGGCGACCCGACTGCGCCGGACCATCGAGGCCATCGCCACTGTGACCACTTCGCCTGCTCGCCCCGGCACCTGTCCCTCGTGCGACGCGACGGGTCAGGTGGCGCAGGCCTGCGCCACGGCGCGTTGCCAGCGGCTCGGCTACCACTTCGTCCCGGCGGACGGCCTACCCCGGCAAGCAACGGGCGTGCGCCTCGATCCGACGGTGGGCCTGATGTAGGGCGACTACCTGGTGGTGGACGTCCTGGGGGCCGGGGGCATGGGATCCGTCTACCTCGCGGTGCAGCAGCCGATTGGCTTGCGGGCCGCTTTGAAGCTGATCGGGGCCGGCGTACCGGCGACGCTGGCGGGGGTCGTCGCTCGCTTCGAGGCCGAAGCCGTCGCCCTGGCGCGGTTGACGCACCCCAACATCGTTCGCCTGTTGAAGTACGGCGTGCAGCACCAGCAGCCCTACCTGGTGATGGAGTATGTCGAGGGGGGCCGCACATTGGAGGCCGCCCTCAGGGGCGAGCCGGCGGATCGACCGCCCGCGGCGCACGTCCTGCGCCAGACGGTCAACGCGCTCGTCTCCGCGCACGAGCGCGGCGTCATCCACCGGGACATCAAACCGGAGAACATCATGTTGGTGGAGGTCGAGGGCGATCCGCACTTCGTGAAGCTGGTCGACTTCGGGCTCGCCAAGTTCACGGATGACGGCCATGAGACCCGACTGCGCGGCGGATCACCCTGGTACATGGCGCCGGAGCAGGTCGCGGGCGGCGCCGTGGGTCCCTGGACGGACTTCTACGCGGTCACGACGCTCACCTATCGGCTGCTCTATGGTCGGCGCATGTGGGGACGCCTCAGCTCGGACGATGTGTGGACGATGAAGCGTGATCCTCGGCACGTCCCCGCCGAGCTGAGCGGCCTCGGGGCGGCCCCCGAGGCCACGCGCGCCTTCTTCCATCGCGGCCTGGCCTACGACCCCGCGCACCGATACGCCGACGCTGCCACTTTTCGCGCCGCGCTGGAGGCGGCGTGCGAGGCGGCGGCGGCGGTGGGCCTCGACGGCATCACGACGGTGTTCC
>CALBMW010001051.1 GCA_937896275.1 uncultured Myxococcales bacterium | reverse complement strand
CGCCACGGGAGGTGCGCTCGGCGTCAGCGGCCGAGCGTCCGGTCAGGGCCGCAGTCACGTCGGCAGCGCCGTCGTCGCCGCCGCCCCCGCCGGTCCCGGACGATCCCGCGAGCAGCGCCGAGGAGACGGGCGAGCGGGCGGGCGGGCAGTCGATCGACCTGGCCATCGACAGCATCGATCTGGAGTCGGTGGCCTCGATCGACGCGCCCGGGGTCGCCCGCGCTCGCGCGCCCGGCGTCGCCTCGGGCGGCTCTCCGTCCGACCTCCTCGACCCGCCGCCCCCGCCGGTGCCCGAGACCGCTGACGAGGAGGCCTCGTGGGACGCCTCGGTCGACGACCAGTGGTCCCTCGACGAGCCGTCCGCCTCGGCCGACAACGATCCGACGCACGTGGTGACCGTCGACGAGATCGTCGCGGCGCGTCGACCGGCGGGGCCTCCCTTCGACGACGGGGTGGCCGCCGGTCGGGCGGGCTACGTTCTGCGGACCACCGACGGTGTCCGGGCGCACGTCAAGCTCGAGCCCGCGCGCGCCGCGCGCTTCGAGGAGGGCGAGGCGCGCCTGCTGTTTCAGTTACACCAACCCCGTCCGGGTCCAGTGTTGACCGTCCTGCTGGTGGCGCTGGGTCCCGACGGCGAGGCGGTCGATCATGTCGTCTGGCCGCTCGATCACCGCGCCGCACCGCACAGCGAGGTGCTCGACGCGTTGGCGACCAACTTCGCGGTGGACGTGACCTTTCACGGCCCCGATGGCGCCTTCCATGGCCGTCGGCATTTCCGATCGGCGCTCGAGGCCAACGTGACGGCCGCTCGGGCGCAGGCCGAGAAGCTGGGTGAGGCCGGCACGACAGACGGCCCGGCGGCCCGCGCGGCGCTGCAGGTGGACGGCTATGACGTCCTGGGCCGCTTGAAGCACAACTTTCGTCGCGACAGCTTCGACGAGCTGGTCTCGGCCGCCGAGGCCCGCCTCTCGCTCGGTATCCTGTCCTACTGGAGCGCCCCCGAGCGGCGCGATTACCTGTTGTGGATCAAGTCCTTTCCGGTCGTGTGGTTCGACGGCCTGACCCGGCGGGTCCTCGAGGGGGCCCTCGAATTCGGTCTCTCGATGGAGCCGCACATGCGGCAACGCGCCATCGACATGGGGCTGGCAGACAGCTCGACCGCGCTGCTGAGGCGGTCGCTCGCCAACTTCGCCGAGGTGAGCTTGAACCTCAAGCCCAGCAACCTCGACGCCCTCGATATCTGGGACAACTGGGAGCAACTGCTGGCGCTGGCCGAGGAGCTCGATCTGCGCGTCGATGAGGAGATCGAGGAGCTCGCGGCCCAGGCCATGGAGCGGGCCCGCGAGGCGGCGCAGGCGGCCGAGCCCATCGAACTCGATCCGGACGAGGCGTCGATCGAGCTGGATGACGCCGCCGATCTGGCCGAGCTGGACGACGCCGATCTGGTCGGTCTGCTCGAGGACCGAGCCCAGCGCCGTGACGCCGCCCTGGCCCTGCTGGGCCGCGGCGACGCGGTGTTCGTGCAGGCCGTCTTCCACGCCGTCCGCGGCATGGGCCGCGATGAGCTGCTGGCGGTCGTGCCGGCCGCCCTCGCGCAGGGGCCGGCCTTCGAGACCGCCTTCCTGAGCGGGCTGCGCAGTCGCCGCATCAGCCTGGCGCTCGCCAGCGCGCTGTTCCTGGCGGAGATTCGGTCGGAGCGCGCGGCTTCGCCCTTGCTGGCCCTGTTGCCGGGGGCCAGCGACGCGGTGTGGCCGGTGCTGGCGAGGGCCGCGGCGCGGATGGGGCGGCGCATCCTGACCCCGGCGCTGCGCCAGGTTGGCCGCGACGCGGACGCGGGCGGGCGGGTGGCCTACACGCTGGCCCTGCTGGGGGCCGACGCGCGCGGCGCGCTCTCGGCGGCTCGCACGCAGAGCGAGGACGCGCAAGCGCGCGACTGCCTGACCAAGGCGCTCGAGAAGATGGGCGAGGTCAGCTTCGGTGACGCGGCCGACTTCGCCGAGCGGCTGGCCGAGGCCTTCGCCGCCGCTGGCCTCGACGACCTGGGGCCCGACTTCGAGGAGGCCCTCGAGTCCGTGGAGATGGGGCCGGGCTCGAGCATTCGAGAGCTGGAGACCGACGTCGACCTGGACGGATTGGACGGTAAGTAGGCACACTGGCAGCCTGTTGGCGTCGGTTGTCCGCCGCCTGGGCGGAGGACCATGCGGATCGGTATCTTCTCGGACATTCACGCCAACGTCGAAGCCATGGAAGCCATCCTCCGGCTCTTCGACCGCCTCGACATCGACTATGTGGCCTGCCTGGGTGATGTGGTCGGCTACGGCGCGCAGCCCGACGAGTGCTGCAACATGGTGCGCCAGCACGCCGACGTCTGCGTGCTGGGCAACCACGACGCTGCCGTCTCCGGGCGCATGGACTACAGCTATTACCGGGCGGCCGCACGCGAGGCGCTCGACGCGCACGCCCGACTGCTGTCGCCCGACAACATGGCCTGGCTGACGGCGCTGCCCTACATGGCGCGGCTGGGCGACGTCGCCTTCTGCCACGGGTCGCCGCTGGATCTGGAGGCCTTCGAGTACATCTTCGTGCTCGACCAGATGCGCGACGTGGTCGGCCGCTTCGAGCAGCAGGCCAAGGCGACCTTCATCGGCCACTCGCACCTGTGCAAGAGCTTCAGCTTCGACGCAGAGGGCGCCGACGAGGTCCTCAACACCCGCTTCACGCTGGCGCCGGACCGCAAGTACATCATCACGGTCGGCAGCGTGGGCCAGCCTCGCGACTACGACATTCGCGCCTGCTGTGGCGTCTACGACACCGAGGCGCGGCGCTACGAGTACCACCGCGTCCCCTACGACGTGGAGGCGGCGGCGCGGAAGATCTTCGACGCTGACCTGTCGGTCGCCTTCGGCAAGCGCCTGTTCCTGGGCGTTTGACACGAGGAATCCGTCGACCTCGTGGATCAGGCGACCAGCGCCAGGTGGCCTCCGAGCCGGTAGCGGGCGACGGCGTCGTCCTCGGCGATCGCCACGTCACCCTCCGGCCAGACGTGCAGCCAGCTCGGGACCAGCTCCCCGCAGTCGAGGACGTGGATCACGCGCCCGTCGGCGGGATCGAGCGCCCTCAGGCGTGTGCCGGGCACGAGCAACAACCCGCGGCACGCGTGGACCGGCGCGTTGGTCGAGAGCGCGCGATCGGGATCGTCGGGCGTGCTCCGCCAGCGCGCCGCCCCGGTACGGGGGTCCAGCGCGGTGACCCGCCCGTCGGTGTGCTTGAGGTACACCGCGTCGCCGCTCGCGCTGACGGTCGGCGGATCGCCGGCCTCGCCCAGAGCCTGGCGCCAGCGCACCTCGCCCAGGATTGGGTCGATCGCTCGCAGCTCGGCCGCCTCGCCGTCGTAGACCACGACGTAGATGTGCCGCCCGTCGTGGGTGGGGGGCGCGGCCAGCTGGCCATCGAAGGTGGTGGTCCAGCGACGCTCGCCGCCGGGCGGATCGATGCAGGCCACCGATGACGCCAGCCGGTCTTCGTGGTGCAGGGCCACGATCAGGCCGCCGGCGACGAGCGCCGGTGGGCCGGCCGGCTCGCCCTCGATGGGCGTGCGGTACCGAGTGCGTCCGTCGCGCGTGCGCAGGGCATGCACGAAGCCATCCTCGGCGGCGAGCCAGGCGAGAGGTCCCGCTACGACGCAGCCGGTCACCGCGCCGTGGAACGTGGCGCACCGCCACGCAGGCCGGCCGTCCACGGCGCTCACCGCGTAGACCCGGCGGCGCTGACCGATCATGAGGACGCGATCACCGGCCGGGAGGACTCGGTCGAGCCCCTCGCGCGGGAGCGGCGTGCGCCAGCGCAGGTGCCCGTCACTGGGGCGGAAAGCGACGAGTCGATCCTGGTCGTCGAGGGCGAACCCGGCCGGGCCCGGCGCTGGCCGCAGCCCGGAGCCGTGCCAACGGGTCCGGCCCTCGGAGCGTTCGAGGGCGCACAGGCCGTCTGCGTCGTGCACGAGCAGGATGTCGCCGGCGCGCGTCACCCCCAACAGCCCGGGTGCTTCGTGCCGCCAGGCGCGGCGCCACGCCAGGTGACGCAGCCCCGGCACGGGGAGATCGCGTGGCGCCGTGATGGTCCTTCGGGCTGCGGGCGGAGGCCACGCCAGGGTCGCGTCGTCGAGCATTGCGTAACCGGCATCGAGCGCGTGGGCCCACTGCACCAGGCGCGCGGCCCGCCGAGCGACGGGCGGCGGCACCGGCGCCAACTCCGCGAGGAGCCCCGCCACGGCGTCGGCCATTTCTCCGAGGGAGGTCTCGACGGCGGCGCCGAGCGCGTGGTCGGCCCGGTCGACGAAGGTCGCCGTCCAGCGCGCGCCGCGCCCGCCCAACC
>CALBMW010001050.1 GCA_937896275.1 uncultured Myxococcales bacterium | reverse complement strand
CAGCGGCCACAGGTACCAGTTGCCCGCGACCTTCCCCTCGGCCCCACTGGGCAGGATCTGCCCATAGAGGAAGGACTGCAGGCCCGTGCCCAGGTAGACCATCGCGTCGATCAGCCCCACCGCCACGCCGACGTTCTTGCGTCCGCCGAAGTCCATGCTCGCGGTGCCCGACAACATGCCGTGCACACCGATGATGCACATCGACATGAACGTCACCAGCCAGCCTACCCAGGGCGTGGCCAGGACGAAGGTCAGGCCCACCGCCCCCAGGAACATGCCGCCGTAGAGCACGGTCGCCACCGGGCCGCGCCGCGACTGAAACACGTGGTCCGAGATGACGCCCGCGAACACGCCGCCCAGGATGCCAGCGCAGCACAGCAGCAGACCCCAGTTCTGCGGCACGAAGGACGCCATCTGGTCGGTCTGCTTCGCGAAGATGATGTACCAGTGCATGATCGCGTTCCGCAGGAAGCCGCTGCAGAACTCGATGGCCGCGATGGTGACGATGATGGGGTTGCTGAGCATCCGCTTCGCCACCTCGAAGACGGGCAGCCGCGGGCCATCGTCGCCCGACGACGCGTCCGCCGTGTCGAAGTCGGTCACGCCGGCGTCACCCGGGGTGTTGCGGACCAGGAAGAAGCACACGACGAAGAAGCCGAGCAGCAGGAAGGCCGGCGCGTAGAAGCCCCAGGGGACGCTGCTCGCGTCGATGATGATGCGACTCACGTCGAAGGCCAGATAGACGCCGAGCGAGATGAGGATGCCGAAGATGGCCCCGAACACGCCGCGCTCGCGCACATGGAACCACGACGAGTTGACCTTGACGATGGCCACCGCGCCGAAGCTCTGGAAGTACATGTTGCCGGCGTAGAGCAGCGTGAAGGTGGCCTTCGGATCGCTCAGGTCGCCGTGGGCCGTCGCCCAGCCCATGAGAAGGTTCATCGTGCCCGCGCCGGCGGCGGCCATCAGGATCGCGAAGCGCCCGCCGAAGCGGTCGGTCAGGGGGCCGTTGAGGACGAAGCTGATCCCGTAGACGACCGTGCCCACGCCGAAGATGAAGCCGAAGTCCTCCGTGGTCATCAGATCGCCGAGCGCGTTCTTGGCGACCGTCAGGTTGTACCGGCCCATATAGAGCAGCGCGTAGGTGAGGCCGAGCGGCAGCCAGTTGGCCACGCGCCGGATCCGGAACTTCGCGGAGTGGCTGACCTCGCCCACCCTCGGCAGCCGCATGAGCACCAGGGTGACGATCAGCAGCAACCCGCCGATCTTGGACAGCTCGCCCCAAAAGGACTTCTTGTTCCGGGCCGGGGGCTTCCCCGCGGCGGGCTTCGACTCCGGAGGCTGCGTGGCGGCAGCCTGAGGATCGCCAGGCTGTACGTCGCCAGGCTGTATGTCGCCAGGCTGTACGTCGGCCGCTCCGAAGGGGCCCGGAGCGACCGCCCCCGGCACCACGGCCGCCGGCGCGCCGATCGGCGAGGCCTCGACCGCGCCCGCCGCGGCGTCCACGGGCGCCTGGGCCAAGGCCCCCAGCGGCGAGAGCAGCGCCCCCAGCATCGCGAGCGAGATCGACCAACCGGGCAGACGCATGGGCGACTCCTTCGCAGGCTTGGTGCCCATCGGGTCGCCAGCGTTGTAACCCGTCGCGGGCCGTGATGCCACCGCCGGGGGTTACGGCGCGCCTCATTTGTGCTAGAAGCGCGCCCGCTTACCGTCGGAGCCGCGCGCGTCCCATGACCGACCCCTTTGACCCGACCGCCCAGATCGCCCGAGACCTGGATCTGCCCATCCACGGCGTCGGCGCCGTCGTGCGCCTGCTCGCCGAGGGGAACACCGTCCCCTTCGTGGCGCGCTACCGCAAGGAGGTCACGGGCAACCTGGACGAGGTGCAGATTCGCGAGATCCAGGAGCGCGCTGGCTACCTGCACGACATGCACGACCGGCGGGCCACGGTGCTCGACACCATCGAGAAGCAGGGCAAGCTGACGCCCGAGCTGCGCCGACGCATCGAAGCGTGCACCTCGAAGACCGAGCTCGAGGATCTCTACCTGCCCTTCAAACCGAAGCGCCGCACCAAGGCCACCATCGCCCGCGATCGCGGCCTCGGGCCGCTGGCCGAGCGCCTGCTGGCCCAGCCACACGACGGCGATCCGGAGCGCGAGGCCGCCGCCTTCGTGGACGCCGAGCGCGAGGTGCCCGACATCGACGCCGCCCTCTCGGGGGCCCGCCACATCGCCGCCGAGGCGGTCGCCGAGACGGCCACCATCCGGGCCCACGTGCGCACCATCTACAAGAAGGAGGGCGTGCTGGTCAGCGAGGCCACCAAGGAAGGCCGCGCCCGCCGCACGCGCTTCGAGCAGTACTACGACTTCCGCGAGCCGGTGGCGCAGATCCCGTCACACCGCTTCCTGGCGGTGCGCCGCGGCGAGCGCGAGAGCGCCCTCAAGGTGTCGATCGAGGTCGACGCCGACCGCGTGGTGCCGGAGCTCTATGGCATGGCGGGCGTCGATCCCCGCTCGCCCTTCGCGCCGCAGCTGCGCGAGGCGGTCGCCGACGCCTACAAGCGCCTCATCGCGCCCTCGGTCGAGACCGACGTCCGCGTCGATCTCAAGATGGCCGCCGACATCGAGGCCGTGGAGGTGTTCGCGCGCAACCTGCGCGAGCTGCTGCTGGCCTCGCCGCTCGGCGGGCGCTCCGTGGTGGGCGTCGATCCGGGCATCCGCTCGGGCTGCAAGTGCGTCGCGCTCGACAGCACCGGCCTCTTCGCCGAGAACATCACGATCTACCCGGGGCAGAACCAGAAGCGCGACGCCGAGGCCGCCGCCGCCCTGCTGGGCTTCGTCGAGCGCCACGCGCCCGAAGCGGTGGCCATCGGCAACGGCACCGGCGGCCGCGAGACCGAGCGCTTCGTGCGCAAGGTGCTGCGCGACGAGGGCCTCGAGGACGTGCTCGTGGTGCAGGTCAACGAGAGCGGCGCCAGCATCTACAGCGCCAGCGACGTGGCCCGCGAGGAGTTCCCCGAGCTCGATCTCACCGTCCGCGGTGCCATCAGCATCGGCCGCCGGCTGCAGGATCCGCTGGCCGAGCTGGTCAAGCTCGACCCCAAGTCGATCGGCGTCGGCCAGTACCAGCACGACGTCCACCAGCCCCTGCTGCAGCGCAAGCTGGACGAGGTCGTCGAGAGCTGCGTGAACCACGTCGGCGTCGCCCTCAACACGGCCTCGGCCCCGCTGTTGGCGCGGGTCGCGGGCCTCGGGCCCTCCGTCTCGAAGCACATCGTCGAGCACCGCGAGCAGCACGGCCCCTTCGAGGCCCGCACCGACCTGCTCGAGGTCTCGGGCCTCGGCCCCCGCACCTTCGAGCAGTGCGCGGGCTTCCTGCGCATCGCCGACGCCGAGAACCCCCTCGACGCCTCGGCCGTGCACCCGGAGCGCTACGCGTTGGTCGAGACGATCGCGCGCGACCTGGGCGTCTCGCTCGCCGATCTCGTCGGCGATCCGAGCCTGGCCGACCGCATCAAGATCGATCGCTACGTCAACGACGCCGTCGGCCGGCTCACGCTCGAGGACATCGTGGCCGAGCTCAAGAAGCCGGGCCGCGATCCGCGCACCGAGTTCGAGCCCCCGCAGTTCCGCGAAGACGTCGAGGCCGTCTCCGACCTGAAGGAGGGCATGATCCTCTTTGGCGTGGTCACCAACGTCACCAACTTCGGCGCCTTCGTCGACATCGGCGTTCACCAGGACGGCCTGGTGCACGTCAGCGAGCTGGCCGACCGCTTCGTGAAGAACCCGACCGACGAGGTGGCGCCGGGCCAGCGAATCAAGGTCCGCGTCCTGAGCGTCGATCACGAGCGCAAGCGCATCTCGCTGAGCGCCCGCATGGGGGACGCCCCCCGGCCACGCCGCGAGGACGGCGGCCGGGGCGCGGAGGGCGGGCGGGGACG
>CALBMW010001049.1 GCA_937896275.1 uncultured Myxococcales bacterium | reverse complement strand
CGCGGATCGCTCGGCGCGTCTGCGTCCACGTCGTCGCACAGGAGCTGAACCCACACGCCCCGCTCGGGACTGCGACCGCCCCGGGTGCGCGCGCTGAAGCGAACGCCGTTGTCGGCCCGGAGCAGCCCGTCGGGGGGAGGCGCACCCGAGTAGGTGAGGTCCGGCGGAAACGCGCGCGTCCAGCCCTGCGCCCCGTCGAGGGTCGTCGCGCCGGTCGCCGCCGGCAGCGCGGTCGCGATCAGCCCGCCCTGCTCATCGTGCAGCGAGGCCAGCGTGCGGCGGACGATGACCCGCGCGTGCTCCCCGGCACGGCCCACGGGCTCCACGTCCACCGGGTGGCCCTCCGCGTCGAACAGCGCGCGAGGCGAGTCCACCGACCGCAAGCGCACTCGCCGCCCGCACCAGAACACCGCGGCCTGAGGATCCACCGCTGACGCGGGGCGGACGCGACACTCGCCCGCGTCCCGGTCCACCGCCTCGACGGGCACCAGGCGCGCGTTGTCCACCACCAGCGGCTGATCCACGTCCACCACGGCGTCGTCGAGACCCTCGACGGCGAACCAGCGCGCTCGCGGCGGCAGATCGAAGAGGCTGTCCTGAGGCTCGAGCGTCACCGAGACGGGCTCGGCCACCAGCTCGAAGCGGACCTGCGACAGCGACTCACGTCGCGCCGCCGCCTCGATGGCCACGCGCAGGAAGTGACGGTAGGGATCCAGGCTCGCGAGCGCCTGGGCGCGCAGCGCAGAGTAAACCCGGGCAGGGGCGATCGATGCGTAGTGCAGGTCGGACATGGTCGGGCTCCACGGAGGGCGTTTGCCAATGGACGCCGTAGGCCCAGCTGACCGGACGAATCCTTGCTGTTTTCGCGGGGAGGCTGCCCTCCCAGCGGTGACTTCCGATCCCACACTGGGTGGCTTGGTCCCCTGCGGCGCCTGCCAGGAGTGGCTGCGCAAGATCGTCGTGGTGAACCCGTGCTTCGAGGTCCTCACCGTGGACGGGCCCGACATGAAACAGACCTTCGTCCAGCCGCTACCCCCCGGGCCGCCGAGCCCGGCCACGGGGGACGAGGGCGGTGCCGCGGGCCACACCGGGCAGGCCGGGCGCGGCTGAGCGCGCCACCGACATTGAGGTAGATCGACCGTCGAGCGGTGGAGACGCCGCCGCGACCTCAGTACGGGTAGTGAAGCGCCAGGAAGGCGGCGCGCGCCACGGCGTCGTTGGGCGCCCTTGCGAGGACGGGCTCGACCGTCGACCGCGCGAGCACGCGGAGCGACGCGACGGCAGCGTTGGCCCCCGAGGCGTCGCCCTGCGCGACCGTCTCGTCCAGGTCGACGAGCGCGAGGTAGGCCCGCGCCTGCTCAGCGTCGTCACGACCCTCGCTGTCCGCCACGCTCTGCAGGTGAGTTACGGCGTCGCGCGCACCGACGCCACCCTTTGACCGAAGTCGCGCCGCGTCGTGCCGCGCGGCGGAGAAGCGCAGGTGGGAAGGCGTATGCACCGAAGGGCACGTCCACGCCCGCGTCAAGCGCGCGCCCGCCCAGGCGTCCTCCGGCCCGAAGATGCGCAGCCTCGCAACCGCGCGCGCGATCTCGATGAACGCGCAATCGGAGGGCTCGAGTACGCCGAGCTGCTCAAGAATGGCGTGAGCCTCCTCCAGGCGCGCGCACGCCCCCGCGTCGGACGTGACACCTGCCAATCGCAACCCCTCGGTCAGCGCATACGAGGCCTCGCGCGGCGCGCGGTCGAACCACGCGGCCACCGCGGCTTCCTGCTCGCCCAGGGCCTTCACGCACTCGCCGTCGCGATCGGTCAGCCGACCGCGGGCCCCCAGCACCCGCGGATGCCGCAGCGCCGCGTCCCCATCGAAGGTGGCGAGCAGCGCGTCGAGCACCGCTCGGTCGGGGCCCCCGGTATCACAGTGGTGCTGGACGATGTGCGCCAAGGCCAGCGGACGATGCGCGGCCGGCAAGTGGTGGATGCCGCCCGGGTCCGGCATCGGCACCGACCAGCCTGCGTGCCGCGCGAAGACCGCCCGGGCGAACGCGAAGCGCCAGGCGACGCCCGGCTCGGGCGCCGGCCACAGCTCAGCCGCCCGATCGGCCGCGCGCATGAGCCCCATCCATGACGCCGGCACGCGGGCGCCGTGCAGGGCCAGCAAGTACCACGTCTTGAGGGTCCGCTGCCGCCCGGGCGCGTCGGCCCCGAGCGCGCGCAGCCGCTCCTCGACCGGGGGCCCGAGCAAGGCCGCGATCGCCTCCCCCAAGCTACCGAAGCCGACGACTTCGATCGTCCGGTCCGCGGTGGCCAGCGCCGTCCGCCACGCACCGACCTGCCCACGCGCCACCCAGACGCGACGCACCGCGGGCAGCCATGCCTCAATCACCGCTGACTTGCCCTCGACGCCCTCGACCTCGCCGAGCCCGCCCGCGCCGCCGAGGCAGGCCGAAGCGACCCCATCGGCGGGCAGCTCGGCGCCCAGCGCCCGCGCCGCCACCATCAACCCGAAGGAAAGCCCGAAGCTCGGCCCGTCGATCACCGCCGCGCGCACGCTTCGCGCTCCCTGCGAGCGCTCCAGGCCGGCGAGCCGGATCACGCACGGGCGCGCCGCGTCGAAGGTCGCGCCGACCAACTGAACCGGAAGCGACCGGGGCACCAGATCGACGGCCCGGCTCCAGCTCTCGGCGGCCGCGGGCCCAAGTTCGCAACACGCTGATGACATGGACGAACCGACGGGCTCAACCCAGACCTCCGCGCGGGCGCTCTCGACCGTGAGCAGGGGCGTGCGCGGCCCGGTCGCGGGCGGCCCGCTCGGCACCAGCGCGAGGGCCCGCGGGTGCGCCAGCCAAGCCCACGGCCCCTGCCCGAGCGCGAGGCGGGCGGCGCCGGGGTGGCCAAAGGGATCGTCGAGCATCGCGGCGATACCCTGACCATCGGCGGACCACCGTGGTCGCGAAACGGTGTCGTCAGTCATGTACCCGACTCCAGAGGCCCAGCCATGTGTCCTACTTCAGCAGCAGAGTCACCTGCCGTGCGCGACCCAGTATGTATCGAGACCGGCCGACTCAAGCTGCCAGCCACCAGCTCTCACTCAGCGCGGTGGCGCGCCGTCTCAGCTCCGGGTCGAGCAACCGTCCCGGACGCATCCCGGCGGTGATCGCCCGTCCATCAGTATCGAGACGCTGCACCGCTACCCTCAACGGACCGGCCTCCGGAGAGGGCCCGAGCAAGCAAAGAAGACCTTCGAGCTGTTCACGGTCGGTGGCCACGCTGCTCAGCAAGCCCCCGTCATCGGGAGCCTCGAGCGTTTCCGCCAATCGCGACATGAGATCATCGACCAACACCTCGCCCCGGCGAATCACCAGCGCCCGCGCGTCGGGCGCCAGAGACGCGAACCACCGTCGAGGCTCCTCCACGCGGGGATCCCCTGCACCGGCGAGGAGCCGCTCTAGAGCGGCCTCGCGCCCGGCGGGGGTGTCCAGCTCGGGCTGTAGGCGCCCGAGCTCACCGGCGGCGAGCACGGCCGACCAATCGTCCGGCACCGCGGCAAGCCGGGCCCCCATCCAGACATCGTCGCCCACCAACGAGGCCCAGGCACGGAGCGGCGGATCGAGCGGTGGCGCCGGGGACAGCTCGAACGGCGTGGCGACCCGGAGCGCCTGCAGCACGAGAGCATCCTCGTCCAGGCCCAGCACCAGATCACCCCCGCCGCCACGCAGCCTGCACGGCACGCCGGCTTCGATCTGCAGGAGAAAGGCGCCGGGCAAGTCAGGATCGGGCGCGACGTGATCCGCAGGCACATCGAGGATGGTCAGCGCCTGCCGCGTCGCCGGTGCCAGTCGCAGCAGCGTTCCTGACTCGGGATCGGCCCAGAGACGGACTTGGGCCGCCTGCAGTCGCGGGTGGCCAAGCTCGCGCATCTCATCGCGTTGCGCCTGACTCGAGAGCACCCCTGCGAGCGTCCACGCGATAGCCGCGCCCCGTCCCTGAGGGGCCTCAGGGCGGGCCCATGGCAATCGCTCGGGCTCGCCGTCTCGCAGCTCGCCCAGGCCCATCGCGTCCAGGTACTCGCGCACCGGATCTTTCATGGAGCGACTCCCTCTGCGCACCCTGCGGGCGCCACCGATTCACAGACGTCGGAACGCGGATCGAACGGACACACCGCCCGTGTCGTGTCGCCGATCATGGCCCCACCCCACCGCCGAGCGTGCGTTCGTAGAGAGCTTCGAGGATCTGGTCCAGCGCAGCGGAGAGCGCGGCAGGCTCTCCTGCTCTACCGCCCTCTCGAGCCTGGGCCAGATAGGCCCGCGCCCGCTGGACGCGCTTGGTCACGAACTCGACGGCCTGCGCCTCGGTGGAATCGGGGACGCGCTCCTGCCTGCGGTGCGCGAGCGCCAAGCGGTCGATGCTGCCCAGGAAGAGCGCGCGCAGTTCGCCGAACTGCTCCGCGCGGGACTCCCTCAATCGAACCGGGGCGCGGTCCACCCCGAGCCGCGCGATCGTGTCGAAGAGGTAGCTCTCCGCCTCGATGAACTCCTGGGCGACCATCGTGCTCTCGGGATCTGCACCTCGATCCGGGACGTCGAACTCTTGCCCGGCCGCGTCCCTCAGGGAAACCAGGTGCGCGCGCTCCCGCTTCCGGCGCCGCAACAAGTCGAGCGCCGTGGTCCTGAGCG
>CALBMW010001048.1 GCA_937896275.1 uncultured Myxococcales bacterium | reverse complement strand
GGGTGATCGACCATCAGGTACATCGAGACGGGGACGCGCTTGTGGAAGGCCTCGGCCTGCTCGGGCGCCGCCAGGATGGGGCCGTCGTGGGGGAAGGCGGTGATGACGTCGGCGTCGAAGCCACCGTCGTCGGCCACCAGGTGGTGACCGTCGTAGCGCGAGAGGACCTGCTGCCGGAAGTAGAGGATGCCGCTCTCGGGCTCGTAATCCTCGTGGAAGACCGCGACCGCGACCGGCAAGGGGGGGGGTGGGGTCGAGCCGCCGCCGGCGCCGTTGCCGTTGGAGCCGCCGCCCTTGCCGTCCCCCTTGCCATCGCTGCTGCCGCCGCCCTCGCCATCACCGTCCTTGCCGCTCGAGGAGCCGTCGCCCTTGCCGCCGCGGCCGCTCTCGTCCTTGTCGTCGCTCAGGCTGAGGCCGCTGGTGTCGATCTCGGGGTCGAGGCGCAGGCGCTCGGCGCCGCGGTAGACCAACCAGCCGACGAGGGCCACGGCCAGGGCCGAGAGGACCAGCTTGAGGGCGCGTTGACGGCGCAGGAAGGTGGTCACCGCGAGGACGGCGATCACGACGCCGAAGAGCTGGAGCATGAGCTGCGGATCGATGCCGCGTGACCACGCCCAGTCGGTGAGCCAGCGGGGGCGGTGGATCATCTGGTTGCGGTGAGCGGCGAACATGTAGGTCACCGCGCCGACGATGTAGAGGGCCTCGAGGGCGGCGAAGAGGCGAACGCGCGAGGCCAGGAAGCGAAGGCCGAAGACCAGCGAGATGGCCAGCAGAGAGAAGAAGACGGCGTCGCCGAGCAGGAGCGTCGCGTGGGCAGTGGGCCCCAGGCCACCGTCGAGGACGGCCTGGCCGATGGGAAAGGCCGCCAGCGTGCCGGCGATCGCGAAGGTCGCGCCCAGGGGCAGGCGCAGGTAGCGGCGGTCGGCGAAGCGGGCCAGCAGCGCCCCGCCCACGGCGGCGATCGCGCCGGCCACGATGGCGGAATCCGTTGCCAATTCGCGCAGATACAGCCAGACGACGCTGACGTGGACCAGCGCCAACGCGACCAGAACGCCCTTGGACTCGGCGGCCTCGCGGCGCATCAGGCGGCGACCTCTGCGGGCCCGGCGACGTCCGCGTGCCCGACCCGACCCACGTCGTCGTCCGAGAGCAGGCGGCCGCTCGAGCGGTGAACCACGCGGACCGTGGCGCCCGCGGCCTGCAGCGCGGCGTGGACGGCGGGCAGCGCCTCGATGGAGCGATCCTGCGGGGGGGTGGCCTGGACGACGCGCGCCAGGCGGCCGACGCGCGAGGGGGCCAGGGCGCCGTCGATGCCGATGATGACGGTGGGCGGCACGGGCAGGCTGCGGGTGGCCTCGAGCAGGCGGTCGAGCCAGGGGCCGCGGACACCGGGGACGAAGATGACGCAGTTGCCGAGCTGGGCAGGATCCACGTTGCGCAGGAAGTGGCCCAGGCCCGAGGCGCCGCGGGGGCGGGCCGCGACCGAGTCGATGACGGCGTCGAGGGCCGCGTCGGCCGTCTCGACGCCGTGGTCCGCGCCGTCGGCGGCGAAGACGAAGGTGTCGCCCAACAGGCCGTGATCGAGGAACAGGCGGGCCGTCGAGGCGGTGGCCTCGTCGCCCGGCCCGGCGACGAAGTAGGCGACCGTGCTGGGGCGCGGCGCGATGGCGCGCTCGGGCATGCGAACCAGCAGGCGACGTGTGCGTGCGTAGACCTTCCAGAGCACCATGCGCAGCGGATCGCCTGGGGCGTAGCGACGCATCTCGACCAGATCGCCCTCCGGCTCGCCCGCCGGGTGGGCGTAGCCCTCTCCCGACGCATGGCGCATGGCCAGGGCGACGTCGGCGCTGCCGCGGACGGGGGCGAAGCGCAGGGCGGCCGGCTGGGTGCGAACGAAGCTCACGCGCGCGAGGCCGAAGATGTCGCGGACCGTGAACAGGCGGCGGATGGACGAGAAGCGACCGCGGCCCCGGGGGGTGATGTGCTCGCGCGCCACGCCGCCCTCGGCGACCAGATTGACCACCACGTCGGCCGGCTGCTGCCAGGCGAGGTCGACCTCGACGAAGGGCCACCAGGGGAAGCGCGGGACGCTGACGCCGGTGGCCACGGGCGTGCCGGCGTCGACGCTGCACTCGGTGGGCTGGGCGAAGGTGCCGCGCTGGCGCAGGAGAAGGACGCCGGTGCCGAGCAGGACGAAGACGGCGGCGACGATCAGGAGGGCGAGGGCGAGCAGCATGGCGGCGCGGAGCACGAAGTCGGACTCGGCGCGGCCGTAGCGGTCATAGAGCAGCCAGCCGCCGACGCCCACGGTCCAGCCGAGCGCGCTGAGGGGCTGCAGACGCCAGAGGCTGCGCAGCAGGCGTCCGAGGTGGGCCAGGGTGTGCTTCATCTGTCCTGCTGCAAACCGCGTCCTGCTGCAACCGGCCGCGCGGCCGGCGTCTTCCGGGCTTGGATGCCGCGAGGGCGGCCTGGGAGCGACGGTAATCCAGGGGACGCGAGGGAACAACCGGGGCGGCGCCGCGGCGGGCGCGCTCGGGCGGTCGCCGGCCCAAGGCGTTGATTCAGGGCACCAACTGCAGGAGCAGGGTGACGGCGCGCTCGTAATGGCCGCGGTCAGGCGCGGGCAAGGGCTCGTCGTCCAGGGTCCAGCGGACGTTGAGCTGGCGCAGATCCCGCGCGCCGACGGGCCAGGCGGCCGTGATGTCGGCGGGGAGCGTGAGCTCGCCGGTGGTGGGATCGTCGACGATGCAGCTCAACTGGCGCGTCTCGCCGGCCTCGCCGTCGGCCAGGGTGAGCGCCACGAGCAGCGGACCCTTTCCATCGGGCAGGGGGCCCCACCGCACGATGAGGGGCTCACCCGGCGCGATGCGCGGATCGGCCGGATCGGGGGCGAGCAGGTCGAAGGGTGGCGGCTCGTCGCCCTCGAGGGCGCCGTTGCCCCGCAGTTCGACGCGATCGCCCGCGCGCAGGCTGACCGAGTGAGGGCCTTGAATGACCCGGCGCGTGCGCTCGCGTCCCATCCAGACCCAGACCGAGCTGTCGGGTACGCCGGCGCCGAAGAACCCCGGCGGCAGATCGAGGGCGCCGTCGTCCTCGAGGACGCCCTCGAGTTGATAGTGCTCGATGCCGCGGTAGGTCCCGTCGTTGAACAGCGGCCGGCTGCCGCCCACGAACAGCCGTACGGTGCCGGCGAGCGCGAGACCGGCGGGTCGCCAACGGACCGCGGCCGCCTCCGCTGCGCCCCGCGCGGCGTCGAGGAGGCCGGCGAGATCGACCCCCGCGATGCCCGCGAGCGGCGCGGGCGCGACGATGGAGTCGGCGAAGCGACCCACCACGCCGCCGCCGCCCGCCTCGATCTCGACGCGGTCGCCCGCGCCGTGCACCGCCACGCGCCCGAGCACCTCCTGGGCGACGTAGCGGTGACCGCCGAGGCGCGCGTCGTACTCGGGGAGCAGGAAGAGGCGGCCCAAGCGCGACGTGATCTGCACGACGCCGAGGTGCGCCTGCATGGGCTGGTCGGGCAGCCGCAGGTAGGTGCAGGTGGCGCCGTCGATGAGGCGCTCGACCTCGACCCCCACGCCCGCCAACAGGGCGACGACCCGGTGGGCGTCGAGGGTGCCCTCGGTGTCCTGTACGAGGTCCACGCGCCAGGCCTGGCAGCCGCTCGGGGGCACCGGGCCGCAGCCGCCGCAGGCGTTGGCGACGCCCTCGTCGATTTCGCCATCGCAGTCGTCGTCCACGCCGTCGCAGACCTCGTCGGCCGGGACGCATGGGGGCGGTGGCGCCGCCGCGTCCCCGCCAAAACCGTCGGAAGGCAGCGCGTCGGCAGGCAGCGCGTCGGAAGGCAGCGCGTCGGCAGGCAGCGCGTCTGAAGGCAGCGCGTCGGCAGGCAGCGCGTCTGAAGGCAGCGCGTCTGAAGGCAGCGCGTCGGGCTCGCGGGCGTCGGTGGCCGGCGAGGCGTCACCCCCGGCCTCCGTGGTCGCGGCGTCGTCCGCGCGGGCGTCGGCCGCCTCGGCGTCGAAGTCGGGATCGGTGGTCGGTGAGTCCCGGCCGCACCCGGCCAGGACCAGCAGCATCAGGCCAAGCAAACCCGTCGCGCGCATGCTCACCTCCGCCCGCACAGTGACACGAGGGCCGGCCTGTCGGTCAACCCGGGCTCCTCACCCGGCACGACCGCGTCTGTCCCCGGGGTCAAGGCAGCCTGCAGACGCGCTCGATGGGACAGGTGGCGCAGATCTCGGCCACCGGGTGCGCAGGGCACCGCCCGCTGATGCCCATGTGCGCCAGCGCGAAGTCGAAGCGCACCGGATCGACCGGGTCCAGCCGTCGCAGCGCGGTGGTGATCTCGACCGCCGTGCGGGCGTCGGCCTGCCGTCGCTCGGTCAGCCCCAGGTAGCGCGCGATGCGGTGGATGTGGGTGTCGACCGGGATCAGCAATCGGTGAGGGCCCAGCCCACGCCACGCGCCGAAGTCGATCGCGTCGGGGCCGCGCACCATCCAGCGAAGGAACATGTGCAGCCGCTTGCAGGCGCTGCCGGCCGCCGGGTTCGGGAAGAGGTGCGCGAAGGCCTTCCGCGCCGGCCAGTGCGCGGTGGGCGCCCTCAGCGCGGCGCGCACCCGAATGAGGGCTGGGCGCAGATCGGGCGCGGACGCGTCGTCGAGCGCCGCGAAGGCCGCGCCCAGCGAACCATGCGTCCGCTGCAGGTGGGCGACGCCCAGCCACAGGCGCGCGAGGTCGTCGCCGCGCGTGACGCGATAGACGAAGCCCTCGAAGCGCGCGCGCGCCGCGACCTCGTCGTCCGCCGCCGCCGCCGCCGCCGGCGATCCGCCGACGCGGACGCCAATCTCATCGAGCGCCCGCCCGATGAGATCGGCCCGCCCGTAGGCCAGGCAGGCGGCCAGCAGCGCGGCGATCTCACGATCCTTCGCGTCTCGGTAACGGTGCGGAAACTGGACCGGATCCCTGTCCCGGCGGCCGCCGAAGTCGTAGCCCGCGAGGAGGGCCTCGAGCTCATCGCCGAGCTGAGGATGAGGGCTCACCGTCGGCGCCGTACCGCGCCGCGGCGCTTGGGCTCCGGCAAGCGGCGCAGCGCCCCCAGATCCTCGATGCCCGAGAGCAGCGCGCCCAGGTAGGCGGGCGACACCGACTCGACGAGGCCGAGCGCCCGGGCGATGAGGGCCTGCGGGTTGTAGGGGCCCACGGCGTCCGGCACGTTGTCGACGGCCCGAGCCACGAGCAGGGCGCTGCGCGCGTGATCCGCGGCGTCCCGAAAGAGCGCCTGGGCCACCTGATCGCCCAGCGCCCGCGCGTCGGCCTCGTTGCTCCGCGCGATCAGCCCGTCGTCGAAGGGCAGCGTCAGCTGCACGCCGCGGCTGCGCGCCTGCCGCACGAGGCGCAGGGCGCGCGCGCGGGCCGCGTCGAG
>CALBMW010001047.1 GCA_937896275.1 uncultured Myxococcales bacterium | reverse complement strand
CACGTCGGGGCGCTGGCCCGCGAGCCGCGGCACGCTGCCGTCCGGGCGGCCGCCGCGCCAGGGCGCGCCAGCACTTCGCCGGCCAGCGCGCGGTAGGCCGCCGCACCCTTCGATCGCGGCTGGAACTGGTAGATGCTCAGGCCGCACGCCTGCGCCTGGGCCAGGGCGCTGTTGCCGGGGATGGCCGTCTCGAGCAGCACCTCACCGTAGTTCTGGGCGAGCGCCTCTCCGATCGTGTCGTTGATGTTGCGGGTGCGCGCGTCGACGCGCGTGCGCAAGATGCCCAGCACCTGCAGATCGTGCCGCAGCCGCAGGTTGACCGTCTCGACCGTGGCCAGGATGTCGGCCACGCCCTCGAAGGCCAAGATGCTGAGATCGCAAGGGATCAGCACCTCGTCCGCCGCCATCAGCGCGTTCAGCGTCAGGTTGCCCAGGTTCGGCGGGCAGTCGATGAGGATGGTGTCGAAGTGGGTGCGCGCGGTGGCCAGCGCGCCCGTCAGGATGTGCTCGCGCCCCACGCGCGTGGAGAGCAGCGCGTCGGTCTCGTTGAGCTGCTTGTCGGGGGGCGTGAGCGCCAGCCCGTCGATGGCGGACTCGACCACCGCCTCCATCAGATCGCGTGGGCGCTGAGCCAGCAGGATCTCCGACAGCGTCACGGTGCCGGGCCGGATCGACTCGCGCAGCGCGGACGCCACGTGGCCCTGGGGATCGATGTCGATGACCAGCACGCGCTGGCCGTGCTCGGCCACGAGCGCGCAGGCCAGGTTGACGGTGGTGGTGGTCTTGCCGACCCCGCCCTTCTGCGCGGCCACGGCGATCACCCGCGCTTGGCGGACGCCCCGCGCGAAGTCGTCGTTCTCGCGTGTCCGCAGTCGGCTCAGGCCCGCGGACAAGAGGGTGCGCACGGTCCGATCTTTCTTCACTGGGCCGCCTCCACGCTGGACTGGGGCCGGCGTCCGCGCGTGGGGCGCCAGCGATTCGGCGGCCGACTGTACGCGCGTTCAGCGCGCATGGGAAGGGGCTGCGTGCGGCCCGCGGGGGAGGTGCGCGTCGTGACGACGTGGCGCGTCGACGGCGGCGCGACCCTGTTCAGGCCGGCAGAATCCGAGGCAGGGGGCCGGTCACCCGACGAACGGCCTTCTTGGCAAGCGGCCGGCTGAGGACCGCGTCCACGCCGGACCCGTGGCCGGCGCCGTCTTCGCTGATGCCGACGACGCGTGTCTCGGTCGCGGGGGCGATGGCCCGGATGCCGCGCACCACCTGCGAAGGATCGACGCCTGGCAGGTCGAGGTCGAGGAAGACCACGTGGGGCCGAATCTCGGTGAACAGGCGGCCGCCGTCGAAGGCGTTGTCGGTCTGCTGGACCTGGTAGGCGTCGGCCTGCTCGGCGTCGGCGTCGTCGAAGAGGGCGTCGAGGATCGCGTCGACCACGGTCGGATCGTCGTCGATGATCAGCACCCGCTGGGTGCCCGACTCGACGCGATCCTCCCACTGCATGGGGATCTGCGCCTTGCGGCAGAAGGCCTCGAGATCGTTGCGCATGATGCGCCGGTGACCGCCGGGCGTCTTGTAGGCGAGGATGCGACCCTCGTCGATCCACCGGATGATCGTCATCGGCGTCACGCGGCAGAATTTCGCCGCGCTGTGCGTGGAGAACACGTCCGGAATCTTTGGTGGCATGTGGTCCTCGCAGCACCTCGTCGACGAGCGCTTCGTCGCCCGGACGCCACGCGCCCGACGAGCCGGGCGCCCGCGCCGCGGACGACCAATTAGACGGCGTACCCGACAGGCTGTCAAACCGACGCTCCGTCGAACCAAGGCCCGGTCGAGCCAGGCCCGGTCGAGACAACGCCCCGTCCAGACGACGCCGCGTCGATCCGACGCCGGCACGCGTCGCGGGGCCGCCATCGGGCGGCCGCGCGCTCCCGGTTGCTCGCGCGCGCGCCGCTCTCCTATACTGCGGCGATTTTTTGACAGGGTCGCGCGCCTCGGCGAGAGCGGCCCGCATCACGAACGGGGAACTCATGACGGCGGTGCTCGGGCGCTTGGCCCTGTGCTCGATGGTGGCGCTGACGCTGGCCGCCTGCGACGACGGTGGCGACTCCTCCGGCGGATGCGGTGGCGACGGCCAGTGTCAGCGTGGGCAGGTGTGCGAGGGCGGCGAGTGCCGCATCGTCGAGTGCACCGGGTTGCAGTCGTGCCCCGGCGCCGGCCGCACCTGTCTGGCCGATCTGCGGCAGTGCTCACCCAAGGAGTGCGCGGACGTGGTCGACGGGGTCGAGACCGTCTGCGCCGCCGGCACATCCTGCATCGAGCAGGGTCCCTTTCGCGGCTCCTGCTTCGCGCCGGGCAGCGTCAGCTGTGGCGGCGACGGCGACTGCGCCCCCCTCGGCGGCGGCTACCTGTGCTGCGACTCGGTGTGCTCGTCGAACTGCGGCGACGCCAGCGTCATCACCCCGGCCGGCGACATGGGCGTCCCCGCGCCGCCCGGCGACGGCGGCCCCACGCCCCTTGACGCCGGCCCCGTCGAGCCCGACATGGGGGCGCCGGGCGGCGCGCACCTCTGCTCACCCTGCGCCAACGACCGCGACTGCCAGGGTCTGGGCGCGGACGCTCGCTGCACGCCCATCGGCGCCAATGGCGGCTTCTGCACCAGCGCGTGCACCCCCGCGGGCGGCGAGTGCCCCCGCGGCTTCGGCTGCGTCAACGGGCTCAACCAGTGCCTCCCCGAGTCCTTCGACTGCGGCGGCTGCCTGGCCGACGGCTGCCCGGCCGGGATGGTGTGCGACACGCGCAGCGGTGACTGCACCCCCCCGCATCCGGTGTGCGGGGGGTGCGGCGACGACGGAGACTGTGCCGCCGGCCTGCAGTGCGCCGGGCTCGGCGCCGAGCGCTATTGCTTCGAGCCCTGCCCCGCGGGCGGCGCCTGCGGCGAGGGCCTGGCTTGCGCCGAGGGCGTGTGCAAGCCGGCCGCCGGCAGCTGCGACGCGTGTCTCGGCCGTTGCGGTGGGGCCACGCCCTTCTGTCGCCCGGACGGTCAGTGCGGCCAGTGCGGCGATGGCGCGCCCTGCCCGATGGGGATGGTGTGCGACGTGGCCGCGGCGACCTGCGGCATGGCGACGCCCGGCGGCAGCTGCAACACGGACATCGACTGCCAAGGGGGCGAGAGGCCCTACTGCTTCGGCGGCGAGTGCGTGGCGTGTTTCCAGAGCAGCCAGTGCCCGGCGCGCACCCGGTGCGATCAGAACTGGAACTGCGTGGCCGCGCCCTGCGAGGGCATCGGCTGCCAGGCCGGGTCGATGTGTGACGAGCAGACCGGGCGATGCGGGCCCGGCTGCGCCTCGAACAACGACTGTGCGCTGCCGGACGCCATGGGGTGCAACGCCGACACGGGCCAGTGCTACTACTTGGACGGCGCCTGCGATCTGGGCGGCGGCGAGGCGGTGTGCGCTCCGGGATCGCAGTGCAACCCAGGGCTCGATCCGAACCGGGGCCAGTGCAGCTGCCGCAAGGTCGAGCCGGAGAACTTCTTCGCCACCGAGACGCTCATCGACTGTCAGCCCGGGCTGAGCTGCTTCCAGCTCGCCTTCCCCCAGGATCCGGCGGAGCCCCCGATGCCCGTGCCCGACGGCTTCTGCATTCAGGGCATTTGAGCGCATGACTCAGGGCCAGCGACACGTCGCCCTGCGCGCCCCGGAACGTCGCTGCCGGCGTCGCCGTGGCTCGAGGTACCTTGGGAGACCGCTGCACCCTCGCGCCGTGGCACTGACGCCCGGCGACGCAGTCGGCCCGATCTGCTCCCGTGAAGCACGCTCCGGGTAGGGGTCGTGTCCGACGCCGAGCAGCCACCGTCAGACGCGAGCGGCGCCCGACCGCAGCGCATCCGCAAGGCCGCGCCGAAGTCGGGGCGCAGGGGGCGTCGCGGCCCCGTCGAGCCCGTCGCCGTCACGCCCGAACTGCTCGCCGGCGCGCCCCTCTTCGGCCTGCTGGATCTCGAGCTTCGGACGCGCCTCGCCCCGCGCGTGACCCACGTGCAGATCGAGCGCGGCGAGCACCTGTTCACGGGCAGGCCGCTCGAGGACGACGCCTCGCCGGTCTTCATCGTGCTCTTCGGGGACGTCAGCGTGCATCGCACGCGGCAACGCGACGAGCGGATCGCCAACTACCTGTCGGTGGGTGAAGGCTACGTCCAGAAGCTGTTCGCCCACGAGGAGACCGAGGCGCTCCGCCTCACGGCGATGTGTCCCGTGCGCGCCCTGCGGTTGGAGTATCGCGACGCGAACTACCTGCTGAGGAAGAGCGAGGCCTTCCGCGACGCCTTCAGCGCGATGATCAAGTCGGTCACCGAGCGGCAGGGCTCGCGCTTCGACGACGCCTTTCAGAGTGAGATCGCCCGCTTCTTCGTGCAGGAGCGATTGACCTTCGCGGGGCGCGTGAAGATCAAGCGGATGGACATCTGCATCGAGTGCGACGGTTGCTACGACGCCTGCAAGACCCGGCACGGCACCGACCGCCTCGGGACGAGCGAGGTCAAGTTCGGGCTCACCGAGATCCCGCAGAACTGCCACAACTGCGTCGTCCCCGAGTGCATCGACAAGTGCAAGTTCGGGCAGATCAGCAAGCACGCCGTCACCGGTGAGATCATCATCCACGACGACTGCACCGGCTGCACGATGTGCTCGCGCGGGTGCAGCTTCGGCGCGATCAAGATGCACCCGCTCCAGGATCTGGACGTCGCGAAGTTCTTCCCCAACCGGAGCCCGGACGCCAAGGGCAAGAACATCGCGCAGAAGTGCGACAACTGCACGGCCTTCGCCGACCGGGCCTGCATCACGGCCTGCCCGACCGGGGCCCTCTTTCAGGTCGACGGCCCCGATCTGTTCAACCACTGGAAGCAGTTCCAGGTGCATCAAGCGCCCGGCTTCGACGCGGTGAGCACGCCCGAGGCGACGCCGCGGGGCTGGCGGCGCTTCTGGGTGGCGCTGGCCCTCGTCAACCTCGCGATCCTGGGCTGGGAGTCGCTCGGGCGCCTGTTCTGGCAGGATCTCACCGC
>CALBMW010001046.1 GCA_937896275.1 uncultured Myxococcales bacterium | reverse complement strand
ACCCGTCACGACGACGCCGCGGCCGCCGCGGGCGTCGTCGAGGCCCTGCGCCACCGAAAGCCCAATCAGGCGCTCAGCGCCGCCGCTGCCGGCTTCGATCGGGCCTCCCCCGCCCTGCGCGCGCTGCTGGCCCGCGAGCTGCCCGGCGCCCTCATGGCCCTGGGGGTGCCCGCGGCGGCGGCCTTCGAGCGCATGCGCCGGGCCGTCCCGCAATGCTTGGACCACGTCTCCGAGCACATCTTGCGGGCCCGTCTGGGTGAAGCCGAGGACGATCCAGAGGAGTCCGCGGCGCGGTGGGCGCGCATCGGTGAGTCCGAGGGACCGGGCCCCGACGCCGCGCGCGTCGCCGGCGCGGCCCTGCACCGCGCGGGCAAGCTCATGCTGCGCGCGGCCGCCGATCTGACCGCAGACGCCGACGAAGCCTGGCGCGAGGACGACTGGTACGACGAGGACGACGAGGACTTCATCGACGAGCTCGAAGACCGCGCGCGCACCCTGCTCGAGGCGGCGACCGAGCGGGACCGCGACGAGCCTGCCTGGTGGCCGGCGCTGCTGGACGCCGCGCAGCACGGCGACCGCGCGGCGCGCGCCCGGCTGCTGGAGCGATACGTCGAGCGCTTCCCCGAGGCGCCCGACGCGCTGATCCGAGCGGCCGAGGCCTGCGTCGAGCGCGGCGCCTTCGACAAGGGACTCAAGTACGCCCGCCGGGCCGCGGAGCTCCAGCCGCTCGATCGCACGAGCTGGGAGCTGCAGACGCGCCTGCTCATGGGGAAGGCCTTCAAGAAGTACCGGGCCGGCGACGCGATCGCGTGTGGCCGCCTGCTCGCCGAGGCTCAGCAGGTACCGCACCGCGGCCCCGAGTCGATGCTGGCGGTCTCGGCGCAGGCCGCGGCGATCGCATCGCTCCGGGGACTTCAGGCCGAGGCAGACCTCTTGCGGCGGGCCGCCCTGGCGACCGATCCACGCCCCTGGCTGTGGGTCGGCCACGAGGCCCTCACGCGGGTCGAGCTGACCCAGGACCGCCGGGCGCTTCCCGCCGTGCCGGACATCCCCGCCCACTACATCGACGAGCGCGTCCCTCCGCCGAGCGAAGCGGACCTCGCGGCGCTGCTGCGGCTCGCAGAGAAGCTGCGTCGCGAGGACCCGGACCTGGAGCGCGTGGTGTTCGCGTTCAGCGATCACGCGATCAAGCGCGGTCTCCCCCCCATCCAGGACGTAACGCTCATCGACGGCCTGCTCGACACCCAGCCCCCGCCCGCTCTCATGCTCCAGCTCGCGATCCGTGGGCAGCAGCTCGCACCCGACAGCGAGCGTTTCATCGCCCTGCGCTACCGAGTCGCGCTTCACCTCGACCGCCCGCCGGACGAGTTCGCGACGGCCGAGGCCGAGCTGACCGCCATGATCGAGGCCCACCTCGCGAGCCACGCGCACGACGCGACATGCCCCATCGAAGGGCGCCTGCAGAGGCTCCGCCAGGACGTCCGTGAGCACATCGCGTCGCGTCGGACACAGCCGCCCCGTCCGCGCCCCGTTCGCCCCCGGTCGCGCTCGAGGACCACCGACCAGCTCAAGCTCCCCATCGACGAGTAGCGCCATGTACCCGTTCTACGTGCTCGATCTCCCCGAGGACGCCACCGACGCGCAGGTCGAGGCGCGCTATCAGGCGCTGGTCCGTCGCTCTCCGCCGGACCGTGACCCAGCGCGGTTCACGCTCCTGCGCCGGGCCTACGAGGCGCTGCGCACGGCCCGCGGCCGCGTCGAGGCCCGCCTCTTCTACCTCGACGAGAAGGGCACGGCGCTCACGGAGGACTTCCCCACGTGGGCCTCCGGGACGCCGCGGCGCCGCCTCTCTCCGGCCGAGCTGGCCTCGCTGCTGAAGGCCGGGCGTTGAGCGCGGACGAGCTGCCGGACCGCCGGACCGCGGCGGCCGCCGATCCCGATGAGGAGCAGGTGCCGGTCGTCGATCTGCGGACGCTGCTGGGCGAGATGGCCGCGCTCAAGGCCGAGGTGCGCGCCGTCACGGTCGAGGCGCGCGCGGCGCGGCAAGGCGCCGACGAGACCTCGGGCGTGCTGCGGGCCGAGCTTGACCGGGCCGCGGGCCGCGAGGCCGCGCTCCGCCGTACCGCCGACGAGGAGCGTCGCCGCGCCGCCCAGGCCCTCATCGACGTCGCCGACCGGCTCGGGGCGGCCCTGCGCGTCCCGGTCCCGCGACGCTGGTTTCGCCCCGCGCCCGAGACGGGGCTGCGCGGTGGCCTCGAGCTGACGCTGCGCGGCGTGGGCGAGCGCCTCGCGTCCCTCGGGGTCACCCGCGTGCCCTGCGAGGGCGCGCCCTTCGATCCCGAGACCATGGAGGCGCTGCGCGCCGTCCAGCGCGACGACCTGCCCGAGGGCACCGTCGTCGAAGAGATCACCGCCGGCTGGCGCGACGAACGCGGCCCCGTCCGCCTCGCGCAGGTCGTCGTCAGCCGCCGCGAGAAGACCCCATGAGAGACGTGATCGTCGGTATCGACCTCGGCACCACCAACTCGACCATCGCCTTCGTGCGCGACGGGCGGCCCCACCTCGTCGACGTGGATGGCTCGCCGCTGCTGCCCTCGGTCGTGGGGCTGGCCCCTGACGGTCGCCTGTTGGTAGGGCGCGCCGCGCGGAACCAGCGCCACCTCTACCCCGAGCGGACGATCGGCTCGGTCAAGCGTCGAATGGGCGAGGATCTGAGGGTGCCGCTCGGCGACGACCGCTACACGCCCGTCGAGGTCTCGGCGATGATCCTGCGGCGGCTGAAGGCGGCGGCCGAGGCCGAGCTGGGGCACGGCGTCCACCGCGCCGTCATCACGGTGCCGGCCTACTTCAGCGACGCGCAGCGCACCGCGACGCGCGAGGCGGGCGAGGTCGCCGGCTTCACGGTCGAGCGCATCCTGCACGAGCCCACGGCCGCCTCGCTGACCTACGTCGAGGGCACCGAGCGGAGCGGGACCTTCCTCGTGTACGACCTGGGCGGCGGCACCTTCGACGTGTCGATCGTGCGGGTCCAGGGCGACCTCACCGAGGTGCTCGCGTCCCACGGCGACACGCGACTGGGCGGCGACGACTTCGACGCGCTGCTCTTCGACCTGCTCCGGCGACGCTTCGAGGAGGCCACGGGGGCCGATCTGCGGGAGGATCTGCGGGCCCGCGCCCGCCTGACGCGCGCCGCCGAGGAGGCCAAGATCGCGCTGTCGAGCCAGGCCTTCGTCCAGGTCACCGAGGAGCACCTCGCCGAGGTCGACGGGGTGCCGCGGCACCTGGACACCGAGGTGACGCGCGCCGACTACGAGGACCTGATCGAGCCCCTGCTCGAGCGCACCGCGGACTCGGTGGCCACCGCCCTGCGCGAGGCCA
>CALBMW010001045.1 GCA_937896275.1 uncultured Myxococcales bacterium | reverse complement strand
CGGCTGCGCGGCCCTCCTCGCGAGCCCCGCGGCGCCGACCGCCGCGCCCGCTTGACCCGCGCCGGGCGGCCCCGCAAGTGCTCGTCACGATCCTCGGCGCGCGACCGGTGGACTGCGCGCGATCGCGGCGGGCGTGATCGCGCAACGGGCAGATTCTTAGAAAAACAGTGACTTCACGCGCGCCAGGAGCCCAGGGCCGCCGTGCTGCTGCTTCTCGAAGCGGTCGGCCAACCGCAGGGCCATCGCCTCGATGTCGGCCTGCCGCGAGGCGCCGACATGCACGTCCACCACCTTGCCACCGATCATCATGGCCAAGGTCGGGATGCTGCGGATGCCGAAGGCCGCCGCGAGGTCCGGCGCGTCCTCGGTGTTCACCTTGCAGAAGGTGACGCGCTCGCCCTGGGCCCGCGCCGCAGCCTCGAAGGCCGGCGCCGTGGCCTTGCAGGGCCCGCACCAGGGCGCCCAGAAGTCGATGAGGGCGGGCTTGCCGCCCTCGACCACGTGGGTCACGACGTCCTGGTGGGTCTTCAGATCGATCACGGTGCTCGCTTCGCTCATCACGCGCTCCTGGTCTCGGCGTCGCCCCCTGGAGCCGCGACGACGACGGACTGTGGCGCCAGCGCCTCTTCAGCGCCTCTTCAGCGCCTCTTCAGCACCGCTTCAGCACCGCTGCCCCCGCCACGATCGCCTCGACCACCGACGGATCGGCCAGCGTCGACGTGTCCCCCAGCGCCTCGGGCTGCCCCTCGGCCACCTTGCGCAGGATGCGCCGCATCACCTTGCCCGAGCGCGTCTTGGGCAGCCCCGGCACCGGCTGCAGCACGTCGACCCGCGCGTGCGCCCCGATCGACGTCCGCACCTGCCGCTGCAGCCGCTGCTGCATCGCCTCGCTCCAGGTCTCACCCGCCTGCAACACCACGTAGGCCCACACCCCCGTCCCCTTGATGTCGTGCGGAAAGCCAACCACGGCCGCTTCGCCCACCGCCTCGTCAGCCACCAGCGCCGACTCGAACTCGGCGGTGCCCATCCGGTGCCCGCTCACGTTGATCACGTCATCCACGCGCCCGGTGATCCAGTAGTAGCCGTCCGCGTCCCGCCGGCACCCGTCACCCGTGAAGTAGCGCCCCTCATAGGTCGAGAAGTAGGTCGCGACGAAGCGGTCGTGATCCCCGAAGACCGTGCGCGCCTGGCCGGGCCACGGCTGCGTCAAGCACAGGTGGCCCTGCCCCGGCCCGCGCACCTCGCGCCCGGTGTCGGGGTCGATCAGCTGCGGAAAGATGCCCGGCATCGGGAGCGTCGCCGAGCCGGGCTTTGGCGCCGTCGCCGGCGCGATGGGGCTGATGCAGATGCCCCCCGTCTCGGTCTGCCACCACGTGTCGACAATGGTGCAGCGCCCCTCGCCCACCACCCGGTGGTACCACTCCCAGGCCGCTGGATTGATCGGCTCGCCCACCGTGCCCAGCACCCGCACGCTCGAGCGATCGTAGCGCGTCACGAAGTCGTCCCCTTGCGCCGCCAGCGCCCGGATGGCGGTCGGCGCGGTGTAGAAGATCGTGAACCGGTGGCGCTGCACCATGTCCCAGTAACGCCCCGCGTCGGGATAGACCGGCGTCGACTCGAACATGAAGCTCGTCGCGCCGTTCGCCAGCGGGCCGTAGACGATGTAGCTGTGCCCGGTGATCCAGCCCACGTCCGCGACGCACGCGTAGACGTCGTCCTCGCGCAGATCGAAGACCGTGCGGTGGGTGTAGGCCGCGTAGGTGAGGTAGCCGCCGCAGGTGTGCAGCAGGCCCTTGGGGCGCCCGGTCGACCCCGAGGTGTACAGGATGAAGAGCGGGTGCTCGGCGTCGACGATCTCGGGGGCGCACTCCGGCCCGGCGTCCGCCATCGCGTCGTGCCACCAGACGTCGCGCCCTTGCACCCAGCCCACGTCCTTGCCGGTGCGACGCAGCACCAACACCTTCTCGACGCCGTGCTCACCGTCCAGCGCCTCGTCGGTCGTGGCCTTGAGCGGGATGCTGCGCCCGCCGCGCAGCCCCTCGTCCTGCGTGATGACCACCCCGGCCCCGCAGTCGCGCACGCGGTCGCGCAGCGCCTCGGCCGAGAACCCGCCGAAGACCACCGAGTGCACAGCGCCGATGCGCGCGCAGGCCAGCATGGCCACCGCCGCCTCGGGCACCATGCCCATGTAGATGATCACGCGCTCGCCGCGCCGGACGCCCAGCGACCGCAGCACGTTGGCACAGCGCCCCACCTCGGCGTGCAGCTCGCGGTAGCTCAGCCGGCGCACATCGCCGGGCTCGTCGCCCTCCCACAGCAGCGCCGTCTTGTCGGCGCGCGCCGCGAGGTGCTGGTCGAGGCAGGTGACGGTCACGTTCAGGCGCCCGTCGCCGAACCAACTGAAGGGTCCCGCCTTGACGCCGTGGTAGTCGCCCGACAGCCCCGCCGTGGGCGCGTCCTGCCAGCGCACCAGCTTGCGCGTTTGCTCGAGCCAGAAGCCGTCGGGATCGTCGGCGCTGCGCTGATACTCCCGCCGCCAGTCGTTGGCGCTGGTGATCGAGTTGGGCGAGCCGGCGCGGACGCGCTCGGGGACCTCGTACGGTTCGTTCATGGGGCGCTCCTTCTGCGGGCGATGCGCGGCCGTCGCGGCACGTTAGCGCGGCGGGGCCAAGCTGAGAAGGGCGGGTGTGACAGAACGGGGCGAGGAAGAGAAGGCACCGGAAGCAGGCGAAGGGCCCTGTCATCGTGCGCCGGCGCCGAAGGGCGGCGACGGCAGCGAACGCGCAGCGGGACGGTGACCGCGCTTCCGGAGCCGGTGGTGTCGGGACGCGCCCGGGCACCGGAGATCCTGTCGATTCCGAGGACCGTCGAGGTCAGGGGCTCAGGACGCCACCACCTCACTCACCGTCTTGGAACAACTACCCACTGGATCACCTCCTTTCTCGGCGCGTTGCACAATTGCGAGGGTCCCATCGCCTCGCCATTCCCGCCACGAAGAGCCGCCAGCAGGCAGCGCCTGTTCTCTCCGCGACCGGTCGCCCCGACCCGGTGAGGCCGGAACTCGAAGGGGAGTGAACCCTCCTGTCGGACACCGTAGCGAAGCGGTGACGGTCCTGCCAAGAGGCCTCATGAATTTCCTGGCGCGAGAGACCGCACTGCCTCGCGCCTTGGATCGAGGCGGACCCTCCGTGGTCGAATTCCCGAGACATCGTCACGGATTTCCGAGGTCGCGACGGGGCCGCGGGCCCCCACGCCGCGGGGGCGACCGTGGCACATCGGTTGCTTCGCGGCTGGACCCGAAGCGATTCGACCTGGAGGTCCCCCATGCGCCTGTTGCCCAAGCTGGTCACGATCCTGACGGCCGTCTTGACCGTCGCCCTCACCGCCTGCGACGACAGCGGTGGCGGTCGCGCAAGCCCCGATATGGGTAACGTGCCCGGCGAGGGTGGCCAGCCCGGCATGGGCGGCGTGCCCGGCGAAGGCGGCCAACCGGGCATGG
>CALBMW010001044.1 GCA_937896275.1 uncultured Myxococcales bacterium | reverse complement strand
CCGGGCGCGGCACCGGCGCCGGGCTGAGCGGGCGCCTCGGCGGGCGCGGCGGGCGTGTCCATCATCTGCTCGAGCTTGCCGCTCGGGTCCGCGATGAAGGTCGTCGAGAAGGTCGCCGGCACCACGTGATCGCTGTTGTTGATGCTGTCGCCGAGCACCGGGAAGCGCTCCGGGCTGAGCTTCACGAGCAGCGTGGCCGACTTGCGGGACCACTCGTTGTAGACGTGGTGCTCGTGCGCCAGTTCGAGGGCGCGCCCGACGGCCTCGATGGCCTTCTCCTGCAGCGGCGCCGCCTGATCGTCGAGCAAGGCGCGGTAGGTGAGCTGCTCGTCCTCGCTGAGGCCGGGCGGGATGGGCAGATCGAACAGGGACTTGGCGAACAGGTAGTAGCTCTCACCGATGCGGTACAGGGCACCCGCGTTGACCGAGTGCGACTTGAACTCGAGCACCTCGAAGTCCGCCTTGTTCGCCTTCTCGAGCAGGTCGGCCTTCTTGACCAGCGTCCGGCGGAGCACGTTGTCGGGGAAGGAGACCTGGACCTCCTCGAAGTCGGCGTAGACGTACTCGGCCAGCATGAACTTGGCCGTGGCCGCGGATCGCTTCACGCCCAGCTTCGCCTTGGACTCGTCGGGCAACCGCCCATAGGCCCGCAGCGCCTGCTCGAAGGCGGCCGTCGCGTCACGCCGCGCGCCCCGCGCCCCCTCCATCTGGAAGTTGCGACCCAGCCGCAGCTGCACCTCGATGACCGTCTCGGGCCGCCCCTTGCCGTGCTGCTTGAGGTAGTCGGCGTAGGTCTTGCGCGCCGCGCCCCACTCCTTCTGCTTCTCCTGGTACTCGGCGACCCGCAGATAGATGTCGGGCGTGTCCTTGCTGGCCGGGAACTTCTTCACGTAGGTCGAGAAGATCGCCTCCGCCTTGCCGTACTGCTCGAGCGCCGCGCGGATGTTGCCCGCGTTGAACAGCGCATCGGCCATCTGGGGCACGTCGGGGAAGGCCGCCATCTTCTCGAAGTAGGTGGCCGCCGTCTCGAAGTCGGTCTGACTCTCGTAGAGCGCCCCGAGCACGAAGTGCGCCTCGGTGGCCTGCGAGCTCTTCGGGTAGCGCTTGATCAGGCTCTCGTAGAGGTCGATGGCGGTCTCGGTCTTCTCGGCCTGCTCGCTGATCGCGGCCGCGTTGAAGAGCGCGATCGGCGCCTTGTCGTGCTTGGGGAACTCCTTGACGAAGCGCAGCATCTCGTCGGCCGCCTTGGTCTTCTCACCCTTGGCGGCGAGCTCGGTCGCGTACTCGTTGATCGAGATCGCGATCACCTCGAGCAGCTGCTTCTGGCTGAGCACCTTGTAGTTCTTGCGCTCGAGCATGTACCGACCCCAGCGCTCCATCTGGTCCCAGCGACGCAGACGGTAGTTGGCGTCGAACAGGGTGGCCGCCGCGAAGCCCGCGAACTTGTGCTTCGAGTGGTGCTCCATGATGACCTCGAGGCGCTTGACACCCTCCTCGTAGTGGCCCTTCTTGATGAAGATCTCGGCCGCACGGAAGGCCACGGCGGGCACCTCGCTGTCGTCGGGATAGATGGTCAGGTAGTCCGAGCACGCCTTGAGGAACTCGTCCTCGACGGGCTGCAGCTCCTGCCGCTCGACCGGCTTGAAGTCCTTGTCGTCCTTGGCGCGCTCGACGAACTGGACGTTGGCCTCCTTGGCCTTGCCCTTCTTGCCCTTCGGGCCCTTCTTCTCCTGGCTCGGGCGGTCGATGAGGCCGGCGTCGGCCATCTTCTGTTCCTTGCTCAGGATGACCGCGTAGGCCGACTCCTTGGAGAACTTGCCCTTCACGTCGCGGTCGACGACCGCGCGATAGTGGCTGGCCGCCTTGTCCCACTCCTTGGTCTGGAAGAAGTAGATCTCCGCGAGGAAGAACTCCTTCTCGTAGGCGTCCTTCCCGGTCGGGAACCACTCCAGGTACTTCTCGTAGTACTTGGCCGCCTTGGCGTAGAAGCGGTCGGCGCGCTCCTGATCCTTGAGCTTCTCGATCTCCTGCGCCTTGGTGTGGAACTGCCCGATCAGCCAGTCGATCTCCTCCTCGCGATACTGCGTGGAGCGCGTCATGGCCTCTTCGTTCTGCTTGTTGGCGACATACCAGGAGGCCTTGGGATCGAAGTACTCGAGGAACCGGTTGACCACCTGCTCTGTCTTCTCGATGTCCTCCTGCTTCTTCCACGCCTTGGTCACGTAGTCGCCATACTCGGGCACCTTGTGACCGGTCTTGTTGGCGCTGATCAGGTACTCGTAGACCTCGATCTCGGATTCGGTCTTGTCCTGCTTGCTGTAGATGCGGGCGATCTTCTCGAGCTGGGCGGTGGCCAGATCGTCGCCGCCCACCTTGCGGAAGTAGTCCCGCGCCCGCTTCCAGCCATCGTCGACCTCGGCGAAGGAGAGCGCGAGCGCCGAGAAGGCCTGACCGGTGAAGTAGACCTGCCGCTTGTCCTTGCCCTGGGACAGGTCGACCACGGTCTGGAAGGACTTGATGCTGTCCTCGTACTCGCGGAGGTTGTAGTACACGTAGCCCAGCTTGTAGAGCGCGTACGGGTACTGGCTGCTCTCCTTGTCGTTGAGCACCTCGAGGTAGTTGGTCTTGGCGGCGAAGAGCAGGTCGTTGTCGAAGTAGTACTCGGCGACGGCCAGGAAGGCCTTCGTCTTGAACTTGCTCTTCGGGAACTCCTTGGTCAGGCGCAGCATGTAGCTGGCGCCCTCTTTGGTCTTGCTCGCCGTGATCAAGCCGCGCCCGAGGTAGAACATGACCTCGTCGATGCGGGCGTAGTTCGGGAACTCCTTGAGCAGCTTCTTGTACTCGACGATGGCCGCGCCGTAGTCGGCCACCGGCTCGTCGGGCTTCTTCTTGAGCGTGCCGTCGAGGTAGGCCTGGTACTGCTTCTCATAGTCCTTTCGGATCATGAAATACTGGTACTTGGCCTCATCCCATTCCTTCTCGGCGATGCGGAACAGCAGGTCTGCCTTCTTCTTGTAGAGCGGGTTCTTCTGCAGAATGCTGCGCATCTGCTCGATCTGTCGCCGCCGCACCGTGGAGAGCTTGGCCTCCTTCTCGGCGATGACCTGATCCTCGGGATCGGCCGGGGCCAGATCATCGCCCGAGTCGGGCCGGAACACGTTCTGCGCGGCCTTCTCGTCCGTCGCCAGAGCGTCCTTCTCGGCAGCCTTCTTCTGGGCGAAGGCGGGGGTCACGAGCAGGCACAGCGCCATGAACGCGGGGAGGGACTTCATCACTTGCACACATCCTGGAGATCGCTGCGGTAGGCGTTGATCTCGTCCGACCACGACTCGCCCTCGAAGGGCCAGGTGACATACTTGTCGCCGACGAAGATGGTCGCCGCCGCCTGAGCCTCGGCCGCTGCCTCGACGGCGTCGTCGCGGTGGTACTCTTCCTCGATCTGCTTCTCGAGCTCCGTCGTCGCGGCCTCGTCGATCTCGATGCGGATCTCGGTGACCTGCTCCTCGATCTCGTTCATCTCGTCGTCGAGGCCCTGCAACAGCTGGTTGATCTTGATGCCCAGCGCCAGGGTGCTGTCCTGGTGACGGTTCTCGACCGTGTCGAGCAGCCTCTTGGTCAGGTCGGCGCCGAAGCGATCGCTCCCCTTCTTGATGGCCACAACCTCGCGGCGCAGCTGCGTGACCGAGGTATAGAGATCGTAGAACTCGCTGCTCGAGATGACCGCCATGCGCAACACGTGCGGCAGCTCGATGCCCTTGCGCACCTGCTTGAGGACGAAGGCCTTGTAGAGCGCCTCGGGCGACGCGTACTCGGCCATGAAGTTCTGCAGCGGCTGGCGGAGCGCCAGGTAGCTCGTCTCGATGCGCTGCAGGGCGTCGTGCGCGAAGTCGAAGTGGCACTTGTTCATGAAGACGGTCGCCTCGAGCAGGTGCGTGTCAGGCAGGTAGTAGTCCCCCCAGTCCGGACCGTCGAGCGTGTGAAAGATGCCCATTCCGCGGCGGACGTCGCCCTTGAGGAAGTAGGACCAGCCGGCCTCGTGCAGGGCGTTGACGTAGCTGGTCGAGTCGCTGGGCACCTTGCGGTAGTAGAAGATGCCGACGTCGAACAGGCCGACGGTGTAAGCGATCCGGGCGAGGGCCAGGTAGGCCAGGTGCGCGACGCGCGGGCTGTCGGACGCCTCGGCACCGGCGACCGCGCGCTCGAAGTACTGACTGGCCCCGATGAGCTGCCGCCCGAAGTCCTCGGCCTCCTGGTCGTCGCCCGCGTTCTGCACGGTGATCAGGCCCAGCAGGTACTGCGCGTCCGCGTAGTCGTCGCCCGCGTCGCTCACCTTGCCGAGGTAGGTCGCGGCCTCGTCGTAGCGGTTGTAGTCGAAGAAGAACTTGCCCAGGAAGTA
>CALBMW010001043.1 GCA_937896275.1 uncultured Myxococcales bacterium | reverse complement strand
CCGCACTGCGCACCCAACCCGGCGCCGGGGGGGACGCCGCGGTGGCGGTGCAGACGATGCCGAGTGTGGCTCGCCCCCCTGCCGGTTCGAGCGGCCTGGTGGTCTGGGGGGCCGCCGCGGACGAGACGCGCATCGTCGTCGACGGCGCGCCCATCCCCACGTTGTTCCACGAGGGCGGCCTGCGCGGCGTCCTGCCCCCGGCGCTCATCGGCACCGTCGCGCTGACCCCCGCCGGCTTCGGCCCCGCGCACGGTCGCGCCATCGGCGGGCTGCTCGAGATCGAGACGGCCCCCCCCGAGGACGCCACGCTGCACGGCGAGGTCAGCGTCGACACCCTCGACGCGGCGGCGCTCGTCGAGGGCCGCCCCCACCCCGCCGTCGCCCTGCTCGCCGCCGGCCGCTTCGGCTACCTCGACCGGACGCTCCCCGCGCTGGCGCCCGACGCCGAGGTGCTGGTGCCCGCCTCGGCCTGGCGCGACTATGCGGCGCGCGTGGTCTGCGATTGCGGGCCGGGCGAGACCTCGCTGCTGGCCTTTGGCGCCTTCGACACGGTCGCCCGCGAGGGCCTCGCCGTCGAGCCCGGCGTCGTACCGCGCGCGCGCGCCCAGACCAGCTTCCACCGCCTGGTGCTGCGCCATGCGCAGGGCCGCTCCGTCGAGGCCGGCGCCTTCGTCGGGTGGGATCGATCCCATCGCACGACGGACTTCGGCCCCCTGCCCACCGAGACGCGCGCCGACGCCGTCCGCGCCGGCGCGCGCGCCCAGACGGCCCGCGGGCCGCTCGTGATGGGCCTCGACGCCGAGGTCGCGCGAACCACCCTCGAGCGCCGCGGCACGGTCGGCCTGCCGCCGCGCGAGGGCGATCGCGTCGTCTTCGGGCAATCCCCCGGCGACGCGGTGGCCTCGGATCGCTGGACGCAGGATCAGGCCGCGGCCGCCGCCTACGCGCGCCTGGATCTGCGCATCTTCGACCGCCTCGACCTCAGCCCCGGGCTGCGCGTCGAGCCCGCCGTCAGCCGAGGCGACCGTCGCGTCCCCGCCAGCGCGGGCGGCGTCGACACGGGCTACGACCGCTTCGGCGTCTCCGTCGAGCCGCGCCTGCAGGGGGCGCTGCGCCTGATCGACGGCCTGAGCCTGCGCGCGGCCGGCGGGCGCTACCATCAGCCGCCCGATCCCGCCGACGCGTCCTCGGTCTTCGGCGGCACGGCGCTCGACGGCGCCTCTGCGTGGCACGCGCTCGCCGGCTTGGCCTGGGCGCCCTGGGATGGGCTGACGCTGGAGGGCCTCGCTTTCGCGCGCGAGGCCGACGGCCTGACGGTGCGCGATCCCGGTGAGACGCCGCCGGTGGCCGCCGCGCTCGTCGACACCGGCGAGGCCCGCGCGCGCGGCGTGCAGCTGACCGCGCAGCAGGCGCCCTGGCACGGCTGGTCGGGCGCGGTGGCCTATGGGTTCACGCGCGCCGAGCGCCGGGCGGCTGGTGACGCTGGGTGGCGTCCCTTCGACCAGGACCAGCGCCACACCCTCACGGCGACCCTCGGCTACGCCCTCGATGGCTGGACCTTCGGGGCGCGGCTGCGCGTGGCGACCGGCGCCCCTCGCCCCCGCGTGACCGGCGCGGTCTTCAACGCCGCCCACGGCCGCTACGACCCGATCTTCGGCGACGCCCCCCAGCGCCTGCCCACCTTCACCCAGCTCGACGTGCGCGCCGAGTACCTCCATCGCTACGCCCGCGCCGAGCTGGCCGGCTTCGTCGAGGTGCTCAACGCGACGAACCGCGAGAACGTCGAGGAATACATTTACTCCTTTGATTACGGGCAGATGGGGGCTCTCACGGGCTTGCCGGTGATGGGCGTCGTCGGCGCCCGGGTGGCGTGGCGATGAGGCGCGCGATCCTCGCGTTGGGGGTGCTCGGCTGTGCGCCGATCCTCGGGGGTGACCCGGCGCGCGTCGACGCCCCGCGCGTGCTGGCCGTGCGATCCGAGCCCGCCGAGGCACGCCCCGGCGACGCCGTGACGCTCCGCGCGCTGGTCGCGTCGCCCGACGGCGAGACGCGAACGCCGAGCTGGTCGTGGTGCGCCGCGACGCGCCCGACGGCCGAGAACCGGGTCGCCGCCGAGGCCTGCCTCGCCGGGAGGCGCGACGCCCTCGCGGCGCTCGGGACGGCGGAGGCCCTCGACGCGGTCCTGCCGTCGGACGCCTGCGCGCTGTTCGGCAGCGAGCCGGCGCCCGCCGCCCCCGGTGAGCCCCCGCGCCGCGCCGTCGACCCCGATCCCACCGGGGGCTATCACCAGCCCGTGCGCGTCGACCTGTCCGAGGGTGAGGCGGCGCTCGGCCGCGTGCGCCTGACCTGCGCGTTGCCCGACGCCCCGGCCGAGGTCGCGCGTCGCTTTGCGGCCGAGCGCCGCCCCAACGCCAACCCGCGCGTGCTGAGCCTCGGCCTCGAGGGCCTCACGATCGTCGTGGGCTGGGACGCCGCCGACGCCGAGAGCTACCTGCGCTATGAGCGCTCGACCGCGACGCTCGAGGTCCGCCGCGAGGTCCTTCGGGTCGACGTCTACGCCAGCGGCGCGACGGTGGGCGCGGTCAACGTCGAGGCGGGCCGCGCCACCGCCCCCGTCACGCTCGACGGCGACGGCCCACCCCGCGTGTGGGCCGTCCTGCGCGACGACCGCGGCGGCGTCGACTGGGCAGTCCTCGAGGTCCCCGCGCGGTGACGAGGGCGGTGGATCTCAGGGGGCAGGTGGGGCACAACGGTCCTGATCTGCTGCCCTGACGCGAGAGCAGCCCGACCGGAGAGCCGCCCATGTCGCGCCGACGTCGCTCCAGCTCGGCGGGCGCCGCCCAGGGCGTCCTCCGCGCGCTGCTGCCGGAGGCCAGCCCCTTCGATCGCCTCACCTTCCTGGGCGACGGTGTCACCTACCGCACCTGGACCACGGCCTGCGTGGTCGACGGGGTGGACACCGACCTCGTGGTTCGGGTGCCGCGGCATGACGCGGGCGCGGAGCAGCCGGCGCACGCGCGCGCCGAGGCCGAGCTGCTGTCGCGGCTCACCGAGCTCGATCTGCCCTTCGCCGTGCCCCGGGTCGTCGGGCTGGTCGAGGTGTCCGAGGGCCTGGCCATGGTGCAGACGCGGTGCATCGGCGCGCCGCTGTCCATCCACCTGCCCGAGCCGCTGGTCGACCTTCGTTGGACGATGGCCGCCTTCGCCGCCGCGACCCTGCACCGCGCCGATCCCGCGCGCCTGAGCGGGCTGCTGAGCGGCCCGGCCACCCGCGCCGACCACGCCCGCGCGGGTCTGCCGGCGATGCGCGCCGCCGGCCTGCCCCAGCTCGATCGTGCGGCCGACTGGATCGAGGCGCACCTGCCGCCCGAGACCCCCAGCTGCCTGCTCCACGCCGATCTGCTGGGCCAGAACCTGCTGGTCCCCTTGCTGGAGGAGGGCCCCCACGAGCGACACCTGAGCGTGATCGACTGGGAGCGCGCCGAGCTAGGCGATCCCGCCCTCGAGCTGGCGATCCTCACCCGCGGCGTCCGCCGCCCCTTCGGCCGCGCCGACGGCCTCGACCGCCTGCTCGAGGCCTACCACGCCCACGGGGGTCAGCCGGTCACGCGGGCCGAGGTGCGCGCGCAGGAGCTGGCGATGGTCGCGGGCTGGGTGCTCGACGCCCAACGGACGGAGCCTCGCCTGACCCACCACTCCCTGGGGACCTTGGGTGGGCTGCTGCGCGGGATCGCGAAGGACGCGTAGCGCGCCCGCACCGCAAGCCCAGCCACCCCGCCAGCGCGGGCGAGCGGAGCGCGACGCGTGGCGTCAGCGAAGCACGGGCCAGAGGGGGGCGTGGTCGTCGGTCCAATCGACCGTCGGCCGATCCGCCTCCGGTTGATCCCCCAACGGCGCGACCGTCGCGGCGTCCCGCGCAAGCAGCATCCACACCGAGAAATACGCACC
>CALBMW010001042.1 GCA_937896275.1 uncultured Myxococcales bacterium | reverse complement strand
CGACAGGCAGCAGGAGCGGGCACGCGATGCATCCTCACCCGGACGGTTCCCTGGCCGCGCAGCGCGTGGCCGTGCTGGTCGACACGGGCAGCGTTTATCACGCCGCCCGCCAGCTTCACCGCGGCAAGCTCGACTACAGACGCCTGTTGGCCCACGTGGTCGGCGGGCGGCAACTGGTGCGCGCGGTGGCCTACGTCGTGCGCGCCGAGGGCGTCGACATGAGCGCTTTCCTGGGCGCGCTCGAGGCGCAGGGCTTCGAGCTGCGCGTAAAGACGACGCGGCGCGAGCCCGAGGGGCCCGTCCGGGCGGACAGCCGGGTGAGCCTGGCGCTGGACGCGCTGGCCATCGCCCCGCACGTCGACGCGGTGGCGCTGGTATCGGGCGACGGCGACCTCGCCGAGCTGGCCGGCCCGGTGTCGGCGGCGGGGGCGCGGCTCGAGGTGCACGCCTTCGAAGGCAGCATCGCCGAGCGCCTCGCCTGTGCCGCGCACGTCTGCTGCCCCTTCGGCGAGGAGCTGCTGCTGGGGGGCGAGTGATCGCCCCCGCGCGGGACAAGCGCGGGGCTGGCGGGGTCTGACCCCCGGCCACCCGCGCGACGGGTCACCCACGGGAGGGGCATGAGCGACGAGGCACGGGGCGCGGAACGCCACATCGCAGAGGCCGTGGCCTGGGGGGTCGCTGCGCTGATCATCGGCGCGCCGCTGCTGCTGGGCGGCACGCGCCCCGACACCCAGCTTCTCTTGTGCGGCGTCTCGCTGGTGCTCCTCGGCGCGCACGCCATCGCGCGGCGCCGCAAAGGGCTGCGCATGCCCTGGCCCCTCTGGGCGCCCGTGCTGCTGGTCGTGCTCGCGGCCGTTCAGCTGGTGCCCCTGTCCGTCGACGCGCTCGAGGCGCTGTCGCCCGCCGCCGCCGAGCTTCGCCGCCTCAGCCTGGCCGATCTCGGCGCCTATGCCGAGCGTCGCCACCCGCTCAGCCTGGACGCACCGGCGACCTGGATTGCCCTCTTCCACCAACTCGCCTTCGCCGCCGTCGCCGTCACCGCCGCCAACCTTGGGCGCCACCGAGGCCGTCTGCTTGGGGCGCTGGCCATCTCGGGGGCCGTCCTGACCCTCATCGGGCTGGCCCAGCACCTGATGGGTCTGGATCGCATCTACGGCCTCTACGCCATCCAAGGCACGCAGGCGCTCCGCGGGTTCTTCAGCACCTTCGTCAACGGCAACACCCTGGCGGGCTCCCTGGTGGTGTCGACCCTGGTGGCGATGGGGCTGGTGGTGCGCGCGCACGACGATCGCACTCAGTCGGTGTGGCTCGCGTGCGCCGCGCTCTCGGGCCTGGGCACCCTGCTGTCGGGCTCGCGCGGGGGACAGCTGGCGCTGCTTGCGGGGCTCGGGGTGTTCGCCCTGCTGGCCCACGCCCGGGGCGAGACGCACACCGTCGAGGGGGCCAGGAAGCGCGCTCGGGGGACCGCGCGTCTGGCCCTGGTGACGGCCTTGTGCGGCGTGCTGCTCGCCGTCTACCTGCAGCAGGACTGGCAGGCGCTGCTGACTGCGGCCAACGACCGCGAGAAGACGGCCTTCTGGGACGCCGCCTGGCGGTACGCGGGCGCGTTTCCAGCCTTCGGCAGCGGCCGCGGCACCTTCACCTTCGTCTACCCGTTCTTCCAGGATCTGACGGTCTCGGGCACGGTGAGCCACCCCGAGACGATCGGCCTGCAGCTCGCCACCGAGTGGGGAATCCCCGGCGCGGCGGTGGCCCTGCTCGGGGGCCTGGGGGGTTGGTGGTACGGCCTCCGCGCGCTGGGCCGCGAGACCCGCCCCGCCCACTGGGGGCTGCTGGCCGGGCTGGCGGCGGTGGGCCTGCAGCAGCTCGTCGACTTCGGCTTCGAGGCGGCCGGCCTGTCGCTCCCGGTGGCCGCGGCGCTGGGCTTGGCGATGAGCACCCGAAGAGACGACGCCCAGGCGTCGGAGGCCCGCCGGCCGTGGCGCGCGTGGGTCGCCGGCGCGGCCGTCGCTGCGGGCCTGGCGTTCCTGGCCCTGGAGGGGCCCGCCGCGCTCGCCGAGCAGGCCGACGGTGCGATCGCCGGGGTGGCCGATGCGCCGCCCAACCTGATCGAGATCGAGCGCCGCGCCACCGAGGCTGCCTTCCGCCACCCCGCGGATCCGATCGTGCCGCTCAACGCCGCGAACCGCTTGGCGCAGCTGCCCGACGTCCCGGTGCCGCGCGTGCTGCGCTGGCTGAACCGGTCGATCGCGCTGCAGCCCAGCGCCGGGCGACCCCACCTGCTCGCCGGCCGCGTGATGGACGGCGCGGGCCTCGGCGACCAGGCCGCGGTGGAGTTTCGACTGGCCATGGACCGCATGCCCTGGGCGCGCCTCGGGCTGGTGCGCGAGGTGGCGGAGCGCTTCGTGGAGCCCGGGCGCCTCGTGCAGGCCATCCCCCCCACCCCACGCAATCACCGCGTACTGGGCAACGTGTTGCTCGAGCACCACGGCCTGGGGCGGGCGCGGGAGGTGATGCGGCTGGTCTTGCTCGAGCACCCCGACGATCCCGAGGCACACCGGGCGCTCGCGCGCGCCTGCGCCCGTCTGCGCGACGTGCCGTGCATCCGCGAGGAGGCGGCGTGGCTGATCGCCCACGGCGCACCGGCGACGGGGCGCGCCCTCGAGGCGCACCTGGCCTTCCGTGACGGTGAGCTGAAGAGAGCCCGGGCAGCGCTCGAGGCGGGTGAGCGCGACGGCGGGCTCGACGACGGGGCCTTCCTCCGCTCCGGTGCGCGCCTCTACCTGCAACTGGGGGATCTCGAGGCGGCCCGGCGACTCGCCGACCGCCTGTGGTCCACGGCCGGCAGCGACGACCAGACGGCCGCCGCCGCGCTCAGCCTGCGTGCCGAGGTCAGCGCCGCCAGCGGTGACCACGCCGGCGCCCTCCGCGCCTGGCGGGACGCGTACGCGCGCAGCCCCGGCCCACGCTACGCATTGG
>CALBMW010001041.1 GCA_937896275.1 uncultured Myxococcales bacterium | reverse complement strand
CCGCCTCACTCGACGCAGCGGCGCCCGACGCAGTGGCGCCCGACGCGGCGGCGCCCGACGCGGCGGAGGTCGACGCTCAGCAACCCGACGCCGCCGCTCCGTCGGTGGAAGCCTGCAACGGCATCGACGACGACCAGAACGGGACCATCGACGACGCGGTGCCCGTCGCGCGGCTCTCGGTGACCTTCGACGAGCAAACCCACGTGCACGGCGGCCTGGCGTTCATCCACGTGATGGGCGCCGATCAGCAGGAGATCGACGGGAGCCCGTTCACCGGCTGGGAGCTCGCCGGCGAGACCGTCCTCGTGGACGGCGACCACGTCTACATCCACCTCGTCGCCGATCCAGAGGCGGAGCGGTACTTCGGCTACCGGGTCGCCGGGATCGCCGACCAGACCGGCCGTGAGGCCGACGGGCCCCTGCCCGAGTCGATGGGCGAGGGCGAGGAGCACCTCCACGGCCTGGGCGCCGACGAGCGGAGCGATTACCAGATGGCCGACTCGGTGGGCGGCGGCCTGCCGTGCGGGCCCTGCGGCGATGGGATCACCGTGTGCGATGGCGACGGGGTCACCTGCGACGGAGGCCGGCGACCGGACGCCGAGAGCTGCAACGGCGTGGACGACGACTGCGACGGCGAGACCGACGAGTGGAGCGATCTCGAGCGGCTCGCGCCGCTGTGCGACCACCAACTCGGCGTCTGCAGCGGGGCGCGCCAGCCATGCGGCGGAGAGGCCGGCTGGCAGCCTTGCCGGGGCGAGGATTACGGGCCGCTCTTCCAATTGCTGGACGTGGACTGCGATTGCCGCGACACCGACTGCGACGGCGTGATCGACGGGACCGGTGACCGGCTCGCCCCCTGCACCATCGACCAGGTCGCCGAGGCGGCGGCGGAGCGGGCGACCTGCATCGTCCGGGCGGACGCGGTACCGCTGGAGCGGACGTACTGGCTGCGGGCCCTCACCATCGCGGAGGGAGCGCGCCTCACGATCACACCTCGGCGCGACGGGGAGTCGTTGGGCGGGTACCCCGGCGGCGTGGGCAGGAGCAACGGCGCATGCCCGATCACGCGCGGCGGCGGCAACCTGACCCTGGTCGCCCGCGAGTTCATCGACATCGAGGGAGAGATCGCCGCCGACGGGGTTTCGGGGAGTGATTGTGTGAGTGGCGGGCGGTTCGGCAACGGCGGGGGGAGTGGCGGCCGCGTCACCCTCATCGCCACCGACCGTATCGAGATTGGCCCGTCGAGCCGCGTGCACGCGAACGGGGGGGTCGCGGGCCCCGGTGACACTTTCAGCAAGGTCGGCGGCGGCGCGGCCGGGCGGGTCGCGATCCAGGCGCCCGAGATCGTGATCGGCGGCTTGGTCCACACGCACGGCGGCAACATCTTCCCGGGCTCGCAGGGCACCCTCCGAGACGGACCTTCGCCCGGCCGAGGGGCCGGGATGAATGGCGGGAGAGCCCTCGACCAGGACGCGGGCGGCGGCGGATCAGCGGGGCCCGGCGTCTCGTTCGTGAGCCAGTTGGCCGACCCACTCAAGGGCGGGGGGCCGGGCGACGCGCCTGGGACCTGGGCGAACGCGAACATCATCGTCGGTCGGATCGACCTGCGCACGGGGGGCGAGTTCACCAGCCTCACGCCCTGGGTCAACGCATGGAACGAGGCCAGGCCCAGCCCCTCCGGTCACTTCGCCCATTATGGCGAGGCCGCGTTGGACGCTGCGCGGGTGGTCGGCACCGAGTGGCTGCTGAGACCCGTCTGGCTCTCCGTCAGCGATCCCACCGGCCTGCCGATCGAGGGCGTCGAGGTCGCCGTGGTGGACGTGGACTTCGAGGTCGATCTCTTTGGTGGTCCGACCAACGTGTACGGGAGCTTCTTCCCCGACATCCCGCTCGGCGACGGCGCCTATCGGATCGAGGTCCGCGATCCCGCCGCGGTGGGCGCGCTGGTGACCTTCTCCCACGGCGACGGGGTACGCCGCTGCACGGTCCGGCTGCCCCTCGATGGCGTCGATCCGCCCTCGGTCGACGTGCCCACCGAGTGCGTGCAGGCCCCCTGAGCGAGCAGCGCCACCTCCGAGGGGGCGCCCATCGGGCCAGGCCATCGGGGCCAGCCCGTCCACCCGCCGTCACGGCACCGACGGGCCCGAGTCACTCCGTCGGCGCGTCCATGCGCTGGTTCTTCCGGAACCGCGGCCGCCGATCGAGGGCGGGGCGCTCGGCCTCGGTCTTCGAGTAGAGGGCCGCCGGGACGCGTTCGTAGGCCTGTCCACCTTCCGGCGCCTCGGTCAGCCGGACCGATCGTCCTGCACGCTGCGGCGTCATGACGACGCTCGGCGGGACCAGCGCGCCCGCACCAGGAGCGCTCAGCGCGGCTCGCAGGCCCGGGAGTATCGCCCGTCACAGGCGGCGCAGTCGCGGGGCTCGAGTTGGTAGTTGAGCCACGCACCGTCCCGGCAGACCTGCGACACGCTGGTCTCCCACCGCTGGCTGCAGGCGCACCGCCACCGCTCGTCATCGATCGGATCGCAGGCGCGCCCCGAGTCACTCAGCGGCAACGCGTCGTGGACGCAGAGGCCGCCGTTGCCCGCGGGCGCCGGAGACGGCACCGGAGGCTGCGCAGGAGGCGGCCCCGGCTCGCAGCCCTCGCGATCGGCGCCGACGCAGCGCGCGCAGTCGATGGGCCAGGTGTTGTCATTGAGCCAGGCGCCGTTCCGACACACCTGCGAGACGCTCGCATCCAGGCGCTCGCTGCAGGCACACCGCCACGTCTCGGGCGCGGCGTCGCGGCAGGACCATCCATTGTCGCTCAGCGGCAGCCGCGCATCGCCGCAGACGGCCGCGGCCAGGGGTGAGTCCGGCGTCTCGGGCGGAGGTGCGCTGTCCTCTTGGGGCAGCTCCGGCGGCGGCGACGACTCCACCGGCGGGGACGGCTCCTCGGGCTCGGGCGCGGTTGGGGGGTCCCGCTCGGGTGGCGACGGCTCTGCCTCCATGGGCGCGGGCTCGGGCGGCGCGGGGGGCGGCTCGGGGGAGGCAGCCTCCGGTTCGGGCGGGATGGGCCGGGGCCCTGACGGCGCCGGCGCGCCACACGCCGCGACCCGTGCGAATCCGGCGACGGGCGCGCGCGCCACCCGCTCCGCCGTCTGCGCACCCCAGCCGCCGTCCTCTGCGATGCGATCCTCGGGATGATTGCGATTCCAGAGGCGCTGGAAGGCGCGCACCGCCGAGCCCCGCAGGTCGCGGCCGCCGCCGTACTCGAAGTGGACCGGATCGGCACACCCGCTGATACGCCCGCCGTTGCGCGCGCTGCAGTACCAGGTGAAGCCGGCCGCCCGCAGCGCGTTGCGCACAGCGCTGCGGTCGAAGTCGGACGTGTCGATGGCCAGCCCAGACTCGTGGTTACTGTTCCCGGGCGTGGCGGCGATGCGGACCCCACAGCTGCCCTCCCAACGCTTCAACACATACTGCTGGGCCACGGAGCGCCAGCCGCTGTTCAGCGACATCCCCCCGATCTGCGCCACCGCGCGCCGAAGCGCGACCGCGGCGTCCGCCTGAAGGGCGCCGCGCACACCGCCGCCGCGCGACAGGTTCGGCGTGTCGTCGATCCGCGCCATCGTGCCGGGGGCCAGGCAGCTCAGCTCCTGCGCGATCTGCTCGTCGAGCACGCGCAGCGGCTCGGTCGAGCAGGCGCCGCTGCGCACGACGTCCTCGACGGTACGCACGCTGTCCTTCAGCACGGGATCGAAGGGCTGCTCCTCGAAGTGGTCCTCGATGGCGGGATCGACCTCGTCGTCGATCTGATCCGCGCATCCGGCGAGCGCCGCCACGGTCACGAGCATCCCTGTCCAACGGCCCATGCAAAGTCCTCCGCGCGGTCGCCCCAAGGAGAGCGGGCGCGGACGGTACTGCGCGATGCGTGCCACGCGCTGAACCGCGGAGCGCCGAGGGCGCCACCGTGCTGCGAGTGTCTCGGACGCGAGATGTGGGACGTTGACGTCACACGAGGGGCGCACGCCCGGCCCAGGGTCACCAGCGCCTCGCCTCGGCGCCCGAACCGAAGGGGCGCAGCGTCGGGCGTGCGGGGTTCCCGCGGAGTCGTCACGCGGGCTGATCCACCTCGCCCTCGGCGGAGGTCGTCGCCCCAGGGAGCGCGGCGGGATCCTGCAGGTAGAAGGCTTGGAGCTGCGCATAGAGGGCCGGGTGCTGCCGGCGGAGTTGCCGCGGCTTCTCGAAGAACACCTCAGTGACGACCGCGAAGAACTCGGCCGGGTTGGTCGCGCCGTAGGCATCGATCAGCGAGCGTCGGTGCTGCGCGACGTCCTCGGTCAGCTCGGCAAACTCCTGTCCCAGCACCCGCGCCCAGGCGATGTACATCGACCGGCGCGGCAGCGCGGGGGCGCCGTCGCCGTCGCCATACTCGCTGTCGAGTTGATGGGCGAACTCGTGGAACACCAAGTTGTGGCCGTCGTTGATGTCGGCCGCGCCGTGCCGCACATCATGCCACGACAGCACCACCACCCCGTGGCTCCAGGATTCCCCCTGCCGCGCCTCGGGGCCCTCGATGACCACCCCGTCCGGGCCCACGCGCCGGCTGGGGGCGACGTAGGCCTGGGGGTAGACGAGGATCGTCTCGAGATCGGGAAAGAAGTCCGTCTCGCGGTGAAGCAGCAGCACGCAGGCCTGCGCGGCGATCGTCACACGGACCTCCTCGGTCACCTCGAAGCCCTTGCAGCCCTCGAACTTCTTCTCGGCGAGGAAGACCTGCATCTTGCCGAGCAGCTCGGTGCGGTCCACGCGCGAGAGGCGCTCGAAGTGCGGCACGTTCCGATGGAGGATGGCACCCCAGCCCTGGGGCGGCGTCGTCGCCATGAGCTTCTCGCGGCGTCGCCGCTCGATCCCGAACAAATCCACGATCGCGCCCCGTCTCGCCTACGGTGAAGGCACAGTGAAGCAGCCCCCCGTGCCCACGTGGCGCGCCCTCAGTCCCGCCACACCTCGAGCTGCACGTCGTCGTAGAAGACCTGTCCTTCATAGTAGTTGTTGTGCGGGTCGCCGAACATGAACCAGTCGGGCCAAGTGCCATCGGCAGGCCAGAGCGGGTAGCCGGGAAGCTCGGCGAAGCTCTCCGGACGGGCGCAGCCCGGCTCGATCTCCGCTGGAACGCGCGGGAAGTGCCAGCCGCAGGCGCCCCGTAAGTCGAGCGTGGCGCGGTAAGTCCGTCGGCCCCCGAAGCGGAGGTCGCCGGTCACCTCCAGCGTCACGCTGTCGCCGTCTCGCTCGATGACGGCCGTGTACCAGTTCTGGTCCCGGTAGGCGTCGGCGGCGCGGATACCGACGTCGCGCTCGGCCTGCCACTGACCGGCCGACCACGCGATGAACGGCTGCCCGCTCGTCGGGTTGCCCCGGCCACGACCGTCGAGCACGAACATCATCACGGGGTGCTCGCCGCTGCGCCGGTAGGTTCCACCGTCCCAAATCGACAGGAAGGGCGGGTCGTGATTGTCGCTGTCGATGACGACCTTGCGATGGTGGTGAATCCACTGGTTGTTGTGGGGCCGCGGGCGCGCGTCGAGGATCGTCAGCCAATAGAAGCCGTTGTCGGTCGTCGCCGAGGCGTCGCGCCACGGGCCCGCCTGCTCGTCGCCGTCGTATCCATTGGGGCCACCTGGGACGCCGTCGCCGAAGTCCGCGTAGCCCACCCGGACCGAGATGCGGTAACGCAGCGGCAGAGCCACGGTGGGGCGCACGACCGTCGCGTCGGTGTGCTGCCGCGACGCGATGCGCAGCACGCGGTTGGCCGGCGCCGCGGGGTCGGGCGTAACGCTCAGCAGATCGGTCAGTCGGGTCGAGGCGTCGCGGGTATAGGCCTCGGCGGTCAGCCAGCCGTCGGCGCCGAAAGGCAGCGTGGCGCGGAAAGCCAGCGGTGGGACCACCCCGCGCGCCGTGAACCAGGCGCCAGCGTCCGAGAAGGGGCCGTCGTCGGGGTAGTCGTCGGGTCGCCAGGGCGCCCCGCCCAGGGCCAGGTCCTCGAAGTCCTCGCGCCAAGCGACCACCCAGCCGGGCTGACCAGCGTCGCGCGGGGCGCCGGCGTCACGCGGGGTCGCGGCGTCGCGCGGGGCGGAGGCGTCGCGCGGGGCAGCG
>CALBMW010001040.1 GCA_937896275.1 uncultured Myxococcales bacterium | reverse complement strand
CCCGAGGCCTCGAGCACGAGTTGGTAGGCCCCGGGGCGCGCGGGGGGCGTGACCTCGCCCTGCACGAAGGGGCCGGCCTGCCCGCCGATCACCTGGCGGGGGGACTCGTCGCCCTCGGTGGTGCGGAAGAACACCTGCACGCCGCCGAGCGGCTCGAAGCGGTTGAAGCGCAGATCGCGCAGGGTGGCGCGCACCACCGCCGGCTCGCCCGCGACCCAGGTGTCCGGGCCGAAGACGTGCAGACCCACGCGGGCGTCGAGCTGGCTGAGGAAGATGCCCCCGGCCACGACGACGCCGAACCACAGCAGGCCCGCCACGAAGAGCACCTTGCGGTGACGAAACAGCGCGCCCACCAAGCCGGGGCGATCCTCGCGCGGCACGAAGGGCAGGGCGTCGGGATCGAGCTCGGGGGGCGCGTCGTCGGGCGTGGGCGCCTCGGCGTCAGGGGGGGCCACGGCGGTGTTCGGCGCAGGCAGGGCGCCGCCCGGCGTGGGGGCGACGACCGCGTCACCCGGGGGGGCGTCGGGACCGGTGGGCGCGTCGTCCGGGGGATCGCTCACTCGGCGCCCTCCTCGTCGTCTTCGGGCTCGGCCGCGTCCGCCGCGACCACGGCGAGCGCGCCCAACCGCGCCAGCCGCCGCTGCACCGTGGCCTCGAAGGCGCGTCGGTGCTTCTTCGCCACCGGATCGGCGCGGCGCATCTTCAGTCGCTGCGGATCCATCCAGCGGCCGCCTTGCTTGACGCCGAAGTGCAGGTGCGGGCCCGTCGCGCGCCCGGTGGCGCCGACCGCCCCGATGACCTGCTTCTGCTTCACCGCCACGCCCGGCTTCATGCCCCGCGAGATGCGGCTCAGGTGGGCGTAGGCGCTCTGCAGTCCGCCGCCGTGGTCGATGCGCACCAGGTTGCCGTTGGGGCCCTTGCGGCCGGCGAAGGTGATCTTGCCGTCGGCCATCGCGCGCACCGGCGTGCCCGTCGGCGCCGCGTAGTCGACCCCGTTGTGGGCCCGCGTGTAGCCGAGCACCGGGTGACGGCGCGCCTTGTCGAAGCGGCTGCTCACGCGCACGAACTTCAGCGGGGTGGCCAAGAAGGTCTTGCGGGCGCTGCGGCCGTCCTCGAGGAAGTAGTGCCCATCGGCCTCGCCCGGGGCCTGGAACCAGAAGGTCCGGAAGGTGCCCACCTTGCCGGTGTATTCGGCCGCCAGGACGCGACCATAGCGCACGAAGTGGCCGTCCTTGTTGATCTTTTCGACCACCACCCGGAAGCGGTCGCCCGGGCGCGTGTCCTTGAAGAAGTCGATGTCCCAGGCGAACACGTCGACGATGAGGGCCACGAGCGCGGGGCTCTCGCCGGCCCGCTTCATGGCCCGGTAGAGCGAGCTCTTGATCTCGGCGCCGACCTCGGTCTCGACGATCTCGACGGGCACGTCGACGCGCCGGCCGGTGAGCCCGCCGTCGCCGCCTGGGGTGACCTCGAAGACCTGGAGCGGGTCGTGCTCGAAGGTGAAGCGGCGCACGACGCCCGTGTCCGGGTCGAGCGACAGGGTGAAGCGGGCGCCGGGGCGCGCATCGCGGAAGTCATAGACGTCGCGCAGCGCGGTGACGATCTGGTGGACGTGCCGCGCCGTGGCGCCCTGGGCCTGGAGCGCGGCCGCGACCGTCTCATCGCGCCCGAGGACGCCGCCGTACTCGCCGGGGGGGCGCGGGGGGCCGGCGTCGGAGGGCAGGGGGGGCGCGCGCGTGATGACGGTGGCGTCGTGGACGATCACCTGCTCGACCACGTCGGCCCTGGGCGACGAGGCGTCGGCCTCGGGGAGCGAGACGCCGCCGTCCGAGGTGATCCAGACGACCAGGCCGATGGCCGCGGCGAGGACTCCGACGCCGGCCGCCAGCCGCGGCGGCGTCAGCTCCGTTCGGCGATCGTCGCTGAGCAAACGGCCTCCCCCCACCCGTGCGGGGCGGCCGATGTTAACAGGATGACTCCGCGGGGCCTAGCCACGCGGCGCGGCGCTCAGAGCTCGCACCAGGTGCCCAGGCGCCCGACGCCCGAGTTGCACCGGCAAGGACTGTGACCGGGGTAGATGTTGCCCCGCACGCAGTCGACGCAGTAGTTCGAGGTCATGCCCGTGGCGTAGCAGTACATGCGCCAGCGGTTGCCGGGATCGCAGTTGGATCCGAAGGCGGTGCCGCCCGCCACGCCGACCACGCCGGTGCCGGCGTCCTGGCAAGTGAAGCCGTCGGCGCGGCAGCGGGCCAGCGCGGCG
>CALBMW010001039.1 GCA_937896275.1 uncultured Myxococcales bacterium | reverse complement strand
CGCATCGAAGCCCGCAGCCGCCGCGGCGACGTCGGCCCCGACGACGCCCTGATGCGCGCGCTCGGCGCCCTGCTCGGTCCCGCGAGCGGCTGGGCGGAGCGCCGCGCCCTCGATGCCTGCTGTGCCTAGGCAATACCCCGACGTGTGCCTAGTGGTAGCTACGATGATTCCTGTTTCGAGGCTCGTGGACCCACCGTCACGCGCGCCGCGCTCCCACGCGATCGTGCTTGACGCGACGGGTCAGGCCGATCCGCGAATGGGGCTGGACGACTCCCGGCGGGTAAGTTAGACAAGCTGTGGTTGGGGTGCGGTGCGTAACGACATTGCGCGGACGAAGCGAGGCAGCGAGGCAGCGAGGCAGCGCGGTCCGTCGCATTAATGCGGGCATGACACGGGGGAGTAATGAAGGTTCTTGATGGGGCCACGGGCCCACACGACCGAGCCGGCGCGCCGACGCGCGTGTTCGTCGTCGACGATCACTGCGTCGTCCGCGAGGGGCTCCGGTCACTCATCGGGAGTGATCCCGGCCTGGCCTTCGCGGGCTCGGCCGCGACGGTGACCGAGGCATCCGCGTCGATCCCACAGGCGAACGCCGAGGTGGTGGTGCTCGATCTGGCCCTGGGCGACGGCGACGGGCTCGAGTTGCTGTCGTGGTTGGCGGATCACGCGCCGCAGGTTCGGCCGCTGGTGCTGTCGATGCACGACGAGGCGCTCTTCGCGCAGCGGGCCCTGCGCCTGGGAGCCAAGGGATACGTCATGAAGGGGGCCAGTGACGGGCGACTGCTCGACGCCGTCCATCGAGTCGCGGCCGGCCGCGTCTACCTCAGCGAGGCCATGACCGAGCGCCTCGTCGAGCAGGCCTCCGGCGGAGCGCACCGGACCCCGCACGCGCTCGAGTGCCTGACCGATCGCGAGCTGCAGGTGCTGCGCCTGGTGGGTGAGGGCACGTCGACCACCCAGATCGCGCGGTCCCTCGGGCGCAGCGCGAAGACCATCGAGTCCCACCGCGCCAACATCAAGCGCAAGCTCGGGCTGCGCAACGGCTTCGAGTTCCTGCGATACGCGACGCGGTGGGTCCACGAGAGCGGCGGCGCCGTCCCCGACGCTCACTCCGATGAGTGACGCGCCTCCCCAATCACCGCCGTCCGACGGGCTCGAGGCGGGTGACATCCGGGCCGCCCTGGACCACGCGGACGCGGGCATCGTGATCACGCGGGGCGGTGTCATTCGCCACGCGAACCCCGCCTTCGCGGCCCTGCTGCAGCGTGCGCTGGCCGATCTGATGGGGGCCTCGGTGCGCTCGGCGCTTCGAACGCCGGACGCCCAGCACTTGCGGGTGCTCGGCGGCGATCGCCCGGCCCGACGCAAGATCGTGCGCTTGGCGCGGCGCGACGGTTCGTGGGCCCACGTGCAGGTGACCGAGGTCGTGCGCCCATCGTGCGCGGGCGAGCCGCCGCGCGTGGTGCTGACCTTCTGCGAAGCGAGGCCGGGGCGTGGCGCGCCGCGGGCTCCATCGGAGGTCGCGGCGAGCGAGCGGGCGCGCATCGGCGAGACGCTGCACGACGGCGTCGCGCAGACGCTCACCGGCGTGTCGATGATGGCGTCGGCGCTCTTGAGCGAGCTGCGCGACCACGGCCTGGCCGAGGCCGATCAGGCGCAGGGCATCGTGCGCTACCTGGGCCAGGCGAAGCGCGAGCTGCACACGGCCCTGGGCGGTCTGCTGCTGCCCGAGCCCGGCACCGAGGGGCTCCCGGCCGCGCTGCGGCACTTCGCGCGGCAGATCGAGGGCACGGGCCGCGTCCGATGCAGGGTCGAGGCCGACTCGTCGCTGGCGGCCGAGCTCACGCCGGAAGTCGCCCGGAACCTGTACCGCATCGCTCGGGAGGCGGTGCACAACGCCCAACGGCATGGTGGGGACGGCACCTGCATCGACGTGGTGCTGCGCCGGCGCGCGGGCGGCGGCCTGACCCTGCGCGTTCGGGATGACGGCGTCGGCGCGCGACGCCCCGCGCACGAGTCGACCGGCCTGGGCCTGCAATTCATGCGTCGACGCGCGCAGGAGATCGGTGCCAGCCTGGACGCCCAAGGTCTGCCTGCGTGCGGCTTCGAGGTCCGCTGCATCGTGCCGGCACCGGCGTCGGGCGCGACCCTCGGTGCGGAGATTGTCCAGCGGAGGCCGCAAGCGCGCGGGGCGCCGACGATCGACCTGAGCAAGCGGCGCAGCGTCGCTGGGCCTGACCGCCGCACGGCCTGATCGTCGCTCGGCCTGATCGTCTGTCGTGCCCGCGCGCTCGAATCGGGAAGTAGACGATCAGCCCTCGCGCAGCCAGCGGGCCGCCTGGCGGGCGTAGTAGGTCAGGATCACGTCGGCCCCGGCCCGACGGATGCCGGTGAGGGACTCCAGCACCACGCGGCGCTCGTCGAGCCACCCGTTCTGGCTGGCGGCCTTCAGCATCGCGTATTCACCGGACACCTGATAGGCCGCTACGGGCAGGGCGGTCGCCTCGCGGACGGCTCGAATGACGTCGAGGAAGGGCCCGGCGGGCTTGACCATCACCATGTCGGCGCCCTCGGCCTCGTCGGCCTCGACCTCGCGCAGGGCCTCGCGCACGTTGCCGGGATCCATCTGGTAGGTCTTCTTGTCGCCGAACTTGGGGGCCGAGTCGAGGGCGTCGCGGAAGGGGCCGTAGAAGGCCGAGGCGTACTTGGCGGTGTAGGCCAGGATTGACACCTCGGTGAAGCCCGCCGCGTCGAGCGCTCCGCGGATGGCGCCCACGCGGCCGTCCATCATGTCGCTGGGCGAGATGATGTCGGCGCCGGCCCGAGCCTGGCACACGGCCTGGCGGCACAGCACCTCGACCGTCTCGTCGTTCAGGATGCGACCGTCGGGGGCCACGATGCCGTCGTGGCCCGCGCTCGAGTAGGGGTCGAGGGCGACGTCGGTGATGAGCGTCAGCTCGGGGAAGCGCTCCCGCAGCGCGTGCAGGGCCCTTGGCACCAGGCCGTCGGGGTTGTGGGCCTCGTCGCCGCGGGGGCCACGGAGCGCCTCCTCGACGGCCGGGAACAGCACCACCGCGCCCACGCCGTCGAGCAGCGCCCCCTCCGCCTCGCGCAGGAGGCCGTCGAGGCTCAGCCGCGCGCAGCCGGGCATCGACGCGATGGGCACGGTCTCGGCCCCCTCGTGCACGAAGAGCGGGTAGATCAAGTGGTCCGGTGCCAGCCAGGTCTCGCGGGTCATGGCCCGAACCCAGGCGCTCTTGCGGTTGCGGCGCGGCCGCTGGACGAGATCGAGCATCATCACCTCCTGATGGACGGCGCCTTCATGGCAAACCTGGGGCGCCGTTGTCCAGCGCCGCCGGTCGAGGCTCGCCTTTACGGTTGACTGGACCTGTGCTATCCGATTTTCGAGTCCTTGGTGACAGGTGCCGCGTGTCCGAAGTCGATGAAGCCCTGAAACGCCTGACCCGGTTCCTCGACAAGCACGGCCTGAAGTCGACGTCCCAGCGCCGCCTGATCACGCGCATCTTCTTCGACGAGCGGTTTCGGCAGGACCACCCCAGCGTCGAGGATCTCTACGTGCGGGTGCACGCCGAGGACGGCCGCGTCGGGTACGCGACCATTTATCGCACGCTGAAGCTGTTGGTGGACGCGGGGCTGGCGTCGCCGAGCCGGCTGACCGACAACCAGACGCGCTACGAGCCGGACATCCCCGGCGAGCACCACGACCACCTGGTGTGCACGGCCTGCGGCGCGATCCTCGAGTTCGAGGAGGACGGCATCGAGGTCCTTCAAGAGGCCGTCGCGCAGCGCCTGGGCTTCAGGCTGGCCGATCACCGAATGGTGCTCTACGGCGCGCCCGACGACCCCTGCCGGGCGCCGGCTTGCCCGCGCGAAGCGGTGGTGCGATGAGCGTCGAGCCCCGGGCCATCGCCGCGATCGACATCGGGTCGAACTCCGTGCACCTGACCCTGGCGCGCGTCTCCGGCGACGACATCCAGATCATCGAGCGGCGCAAGGACCCCGCGCGCCTCGCCGGTGAGCTGGGCCCCGACGGGCGCCTGAACGATCGCGCCGTCGATCGCGTGGTGGCCACGCTGCGCGACTTCGCCCAGGTGGCGCGCGCCCACGACGCCGTGGTGCGCGCCACCGCGACCGCCGCCGTCCGCGCGGCCCGCAACGGGCAGGACTTCTTGGCGCGGGCCGAGCGCGAGGCCGGGGTCGACGTGGAGCTGATCAGCGGCGCGCAGGAGGCCAGCCTCACCTTTCAGGGCGTCCTCCACGGCATGCCGGAGCTGCGCGGGCGCGCGGTGCTGGCCGTCGACTGCGGCGGAGGCTCGACCGAGCTGGTGTGCGGCCGCGGTGGGCGCGCCCAGCTCACGGCGAGCGTCCCCATCGGTTCGCTGGTGATCGCGCGGCACTTGCTCGGCCCCGATCCCGTGGCGCGGCACCGCGTCGAGCGCGCGCGCCGGCGGCTCGAGGCGCAGCTGGCGCACCGCATCCGGGACGTCCGGCGCGTGGGCTTCGACATCGCGGTCGCCACCGGCGGCACGGCTCAGCGCCTCGCGCGGCTCGCGCAGGCCCTCGACGGCGAGGTGCGCGCCGACGTCCATCGCGTGTTCCTGAGCCGCCTCGCCATCGACACGGTCGTGCGTCGCCTCGTGCGGGCCCCGACGCGCGCCGAGCGGCTGGCCATCCCGGGCATGGATCCGGAGCGGGTCGACACCGTGCTCGCGGGGGCGCTGGTGTTCCAGGTGCTGGCGCGCGGGCTCGACGTGGCGGGGTGGACCGTCTCGATGGACGCCCTGCGCACCGGCTTGCTGGTCGACACCCACCGGCGCACCCAGGGGGGCGCCGACTGAGTTTCATGATTCAGACCTGAGCTGCTCGATTCAGACCTGAGCCGCTCGATTCAGGCGGATCTTCGCGCGGAACGCGGCCGGTCGAGGGCATGCCTTCGGGGCACGCTCGCCGCCGTGAAGGGAAGGGGACCAGATCTCAATGCCGATCGGGCGGTACATGCGCTGGCTGCACACCGGCTGGCCGGCGGGGCACGTCGAGAAGCTGCCGGAGGTGCAGCCGGGCGGGATCACGAACGTGCCCGGCGTGCGCGTCGTGGGCGATCTGACGGGCATCCCGCTGCTCAAGTTCTCGTCCGACACCGGCGCGCGGGCCGTGCAGGGCGTCCTGGCCGAAGCCGACTTCCAGAAGGCGCGAGCCACCAAGGCCGACGGCGTGCGCGACCTGGTCATCGTGGGCGCGGGCGTCTCGGGCTGCGCGGCGGCGGTGGAGGCGAAGAAGGCCGGCCTCGACTTCGTGCTCTTCGAGGCCACCCAGACCTTCTCGACCGTGAAGAACTTCCCCAAGGGGAAGCCGATCTACACCTACCCGACCGACATGGTCCCGGCGGGCGATCTGCAGTTTCACCACGCCGTGAAGGAGCCGCTCGTCGCGGATCTCGACGCCCAGGTCGAGGCGGCGGGCGTGACCATCGTGCAGCAGCGCGTGGAGCGGGTCGAGCGCAAGGGCGGCCTGCTGCGGGTGCATCATGGCAAGGACCAGCCGCCGACCGAGGCGCTGCGAGTCGTGCTGGGCATCGGGCGCAGCGGCAACTTCCGCCGGCTGGGCGTGCCCGGCGAAGACAACACCGACAAGGTCTTCAACCGCCTGCACGATCCCCAGGACTTCATCGGCAAGCAGGTCGTGGTGGTCGGCGGCGGCGACTCGGCCATCGAGGCGGCGGTGGCCCTGGCGACGACCGGCGCCCACGTCGTGCTCAGCTACCGCAAGCCCGAGCTCGCGCGCCCCAAGCCCGAGAACGTCGAGAAGCTGCAGATGCTGGCCGCCGATCCGCAGGCCGACGTCGACGTCAACGAGCCCAACAGCGAGCGGGTCACGACGGCCATGACCCAGGGGATGCTGCACCGGCCCCGCCCCGATGGATCGCTGCGCATCGAGTTGGGCAGCAACATCGAGCGCATCGACGACGCGCGGGTGCTGCTGAAGAGGGCCGACGGCGAGGTCGAGACGCTCGCCAACGACGCGGTCTTCCTGATGATCGGGCGCGAGCCGCCGCTCGACTTCTTCCGGCGCTCCGGTGTCCGCATCACGGGCGAGTGGACGCCGCGCGCGATGTTCACGCTGGGGCTGTTCCTGGCGTTCTGCGCCTTCGTCTACCACTGGAAGAGCTACTACTGGTTCCCGGTCGAGGCCTTGGACCCCCACCGATGGATCGACGGGATCCGCGGCGGGTTCGGCGAGGCCGCGAAGGATCGGAGCAGCTTCATCTACACGCTGCTCGCGTCGGCGAGCGGGCCGAGCTTCTACTACACGCTGGCCTACAGCACGGCGATCGGCGTCTTCGGCTACCGGCGCATCCAGCGACGCAAGACGCCGTACGTGACGAAGCAGACCGTGGTGCTGATCGCGATGCAATGGCTGCCGCTGTTCATCCTGCCCGAGATCATCCTGCCGATGATGGGGCGCAACGGCCTGTTCACCGAGGGCCACCTGCTGCGGCCGGTGGCCGATCTGTTCTTCGAGCCCTACGACGGCGGCGTGGGCATCGAGCGCGCGTATTGGCGAGCCTATGGCTTCGTGCTGGCCTGGCCGCTGATGGTCTACAACTGGTTCACGCAGCAGCCCATCTGGGGCTGGCTGGTGCTCGGCTCACTCCAGACCTTCGTGGTGATCCCGCTGATGATTCGGCGCTGGGGCAAGGGCGCCTATTGCGGGTGGATGTGCTCGTGCGGCGCGCTGGCCGAGACGATGGGCGACACGCATCGGCACAAGATGCCGCACGGGCCCAAGTGGAACCGGCTGAACATGCTGGGGCAGGTCGTGCTGGCGGTGGCCGGCGTGATGATGCTGATGCGGATCGCGGGCTGGATGATGCCCGGCGGCTTCGTCGACACCCACTTCAACGACTGGCTGCAGGCGAAGTCGCCGCTGAGCTACAAGTGGTCCGTCGACATCGCGCTCGCGGGTTTCTTGGGCGTGGGCCTGTATTTTCACTTCTCGGGGCGCGTGTGGTGCCGTTTCGCGTGCCCACTCGCCGCGCTGATGCACATCTATGCGCGCTTCTCGAAGTTCCGGATCTTCCCGGAGAAGAAGAAGTGCATC
>CALBMW010001038.1 GCA_937896275.1 uncultured Myxococcales bacterium | reverse complement strand
AAGTCGATCTGCTGACAGTCGGCGTCGTTGCCCCGATACAGCGCGAAGGCTGACTCGTCGAGGAAGGCCCCGTGCAGGAAGCGCCAGCGCTCGATCTGACCCGGCGGCATGATCAGGCGAGGACGCCGCACGCCGTTGATCAGGTTCGTCTGTTTGGACGACGTCTCGCTCAGGACGGTGAAGTCGTTGAAGGTCAGGTGGTCCTCGTCGCACGGCTCGCCGTCGGCGAGCGGCGTGTAGCCCGTCGGCGGGGTCGTGAACACCATCACGCGCTCCCGAGCGCGGGCGACGCCGGGCAGCTCGTCCACGGGCCCCCGCACGATGAGCGCCCCCGTGGCCCCGGAGGCGACCTGGATGGCGGTGCTGCCATGGATGTGCGGGTGGTACCAGTGCAGGCCCTCGTGGTGCACGCCGTCTTCGTCCAGATCCCAGCGATGGCGAGCGCCGACGCCCGGCGGGATCTGGCTGAGCACGTCGTCTCCGTGGAAGCAGTCGTGGGGGCCGTCGTCGCGGTCCCCGGCACAGGCGCGGCAGCGCAGGCCGTCCTCCTCGACGCAGCCGCCGCCGGTTGCATAGTCCGGGCGCACGTGCGAGCCGTGGGCGTGCAGGTTGGTGAGGTTGAAGTCGAACATGTGGCACTCCTCGCCCGCGTCGTCGACGCAGTGGCAGGTGTGCCCGGGTCCGTGGCCCTCGGGTTCGCAGCTCATCTCCGACGCCAGATCGGTGCAGGTGCACGTGCGGCCGCGGATGTCGACGAAGTCGGAGCGCGTGAAGCGGTTGCGCACATCGACGCGCACCTTGCGCGGCGCCCCGGGCGCCATGGCCGGCACGTCGATGGTGGGCGACGGGTACATCCCGTTGTACGAGCGCGCGCAGTGCCGCTGCCCGTTGAAGGAGAACTCCGTGGGCACCATCTCGAGCTGGTAGATACCGTCCACGTCGGGCTGGAGCAGCGGTACGTCGCGCCAGGTCTCGACCACGCAGCGCCCGTCGGCGAGCGCGACGCAGCCCTCGATGCCGGCGTCGGCGCCCGGGCCGCCGTCGTCGGGCCGCGGCCCCGCGTCCTCCCGCGCCCCGCGATCGGGAGCGTCGCCCCCGTCCGGCGGCGGGGACGCAGCGTCCGAGGTGACGCGCGCGTCGGTCGTCCCCGCAGCGTCGGCGCCGCCCGACGAAGATCCGTCGTCACAGGCTATCGTCAGCGACCCCCACAGGGCCGCGGCCCACAAGCGTCGTGCCCGCATGGCATCCTCCTGGGCCCTGAACGGACCCTGTCGATCGGTTGGCAATGCGCTGATGTTACGGGTACACGACATTGGGATCGCGTGGACGATAACGACCAGGGGGTGACCATGAGCGTCCACCCCTCGAGGTGACGCGTATGACCCTCGACGAACTCCGCGCTCTGATCGCGGTGCTGGACACAGGCTCGTTCCAGGCGGCGGCTGCCAGGCTGGCGTGTCCACGGCCGACGGTGCGCCGCCGGGTCGCCGCCCTGGAGCAGAGCGCGAGCGTGGCGCTCCTGGAACGCACCCCGACGGGCGCCACGCCCACGGCGGCCGGACGGCGCCTCGCCGCGCGAGCGCGCATCGTGCTCGACGAAGCCGACGGGCTGCTGAGGGTCGCGCGCGAAGCCGACCCCGCGGACGCGGTCTCGGGCGTGTTGTCCGTGTCGCTGGTGTGCGGGCTGCCGCCCTTCTTCTTGGCGCAGCTCTTCCGCGTCCTGCGCGGGCTTTTTCCACGGCTGCGCTTTCAGGTGTAGGTGTCGAGCGCGCCCTTCGCCGACGCCTTCCGGGAGGCCGACGTGGTGGCCCACTTCGGTCGCCCGCCACCCGATCTTGGCTGGGTGACGCACGAGATGCTGCAACTCCGGGAGTGGCTCGTGGCGAGCCCCGCCTACCTGAAGGCCCGAGGTCGCCCCGCCTCCATCGCCGATCTCGCGACCCACGATCTGCTGTCGTGGAGCGTGGGGGGGCCCGCCGTGACGCGCTGGCCCACGCTGGACGGCCTCGAGTTCCGGGTCGAACCCGTCCTGGTGCTCCCCGACGTCCACGCGCTGCGCGCCCTCGCCGTGCAGGGCCTGGGTGTGGCCCTCGTGCCCGAGGGCGAGGTGCCCGATCCGCACATCCCCGACAACGCCCTCGAGCCGGTCCTCCCCGATGTGGTCGGCCGGGTGACGCCGCTGTCGGTCTCCGTCTCGCCCTCGCGGGCCGGCAACGCTCGCTCGAGGGCCGTCATCGAGGCGGCTCGCGTCTTCGCCGAGCGGATCTGAGGCGTACGCGAGGCCAGCGGCGCCCCCCGACGTCCGCGCCGTGGTGCAGCGGCGAGTCACAAGGGCTCGATTCGCGCAGCCTCGGGGTGGCGGTGCCGGACAGGTGGTGGGGCCGTCCAACTCGTTCGCCGCGCAGGCTCCCGCACCGGTGGGAGAAGTGGGCGGCACCTCGGCCGGCAGCACCTCGGCCGGCACCTCGGCCGGGCACCGCCGGCACCTCGGTGAGAAGTGGGCGGCACCTCGGCCGGCAGGGCACCGCCGGCACCTCGGTGAGAAGTGGGCGGCACCTCGGCCGGCACCTCGGCCGGGCACCGCCGGCACCTCGGTGAGAAGTGGGCGGCACCTCGGCCGGCA
>CALBMW010001037.1 GCA_937896275.1 uncultured Myxococcales bacterium | reverse complement strand
GTCGCGCGGGGTCACCAGGTGCAGCGCGCTGTCGAGCTGTCGCGCGGCGCGGCCCGCCCGCGTCGCCGCGTGCTCGCCGGCGGAGTCGTCGGCCTTGTTCACGGCGAGCACGTCGGCGACCTCGAAGATGCCCTTCTTGATGCCTTGAAGCTCGTCGCCCGCGCCGGCGAGCAGCAGCACCAGGAAGGTGTCGACCATCTCGGCGACTGTGGTCTCGCTCTGTCCCACCCCCACGGTCTCGACGAGCACGACGTCGAACCCCGCGGCCTCGCAAACTACAATTGTTTCGCGGGTTTTGCGCGTCACGCCGCCCAGCGCGCCGCCGCTGGGCGAGGGGCGCACGAAGGCCTGCGGGTGGTTGGCCAGGCCCGGCATGCGCGTCTTGTCGCCCAGGATGCTGCCGCCCTTGACGCTGCTGCTGGGGTCCACCGCCAGCACCGCGACGTGGTGGCCGGCGGCGCACAGATCGAGGCCGAGCCGCTCGATGAAGGTGCTCTTGCCGGCCCCCGGTACGCCCGTGACGCCGACGCGCGTCGCGCCCCCAGCGTGGGGCAGGAGGCGGGTCAGGACGTCCTGTGCCTTGGCTTGGTGAGACGGGTTGTCGCTCTCCACCAGCGTGATGGTGCGGGCGATGACGGCCCGGTCGCGCGCGCGCACGCCCTCGACGTGGGCGTCGACGCTCATCGCGCGGCGGCGCCGGTGGCTCGGCGTGTTCGGGGTGGTCACGCCGGATCGTCGGCCAGCTGGGCCTCGAGCGTGTCGAGCAGCGTGCCCGCGGCGTCGGCGATCACGGTGCCCGGGCCGAAGATCGCCGCCGCCCCACCTGCGCGCAGGGCCTCGTGGTCCTGGGCCGGGATGACGCCGCCCACCACCACCAGGATGTCGGGTCGCCCGGCCGCGTCGAGGGCCTGCCGCAGCGCCGGCACGAGCGTCAGGTGGCCCGCGGCGAGCGAGCTGACCCCCACCAGGTGGACGTCGTTCTCGACGGCCTGCCGCGCCGTCTCCTCGGGTGTCTGGAACAGGGGGCCCACGTCCACATCGAAGCCGAGATCGGCGAACGCGGTGGCGATGACCTTCTGCCCGCGGTCGTGGCCGTCCTGACCCATCTTGGCCACCAGGACCCGGGGACGGCGCCCCTCGCGCGCGGCGAAGGCGGCGACGCGCGCGTCGATGTCCACGAAGACCTCCTCGCGGGCCTGCGCCGCGCTGCGATAGACGCCGGTCAACAGCTGCGCGGTCGCCTGATGGCGCCCCCACACCTTCTCGAGGGCGTCGCTCATCTCACCCACGGTCGCGTGGGCGCGGGCCGCGTGGACGGCGAGATCGAGCAGGTTGCCTTGCGCGCCCGCGGCGCAGGCCGTCAGGGCGGCGAGCGCCCGCTGGAGGACCGCCTCGTCGCGGTGAGCGCGCAGCACGCGGAGGCGCTCGACCTGGGCGGCGCGGACGGCGCCGTTGTCCACCTTCAGCACGGGGATGTCGTCGGGACGCGCCGGCGGGTACTTGTTGACGCCGACCACCGCTTGCTCGCCGCTGTCGATGCGGGCCTGGGTGCGGGCGGCCGCCTCCTCGATGCGCAGCTTGGGCAGCCCCTGCTCGATGGCGCGAGCCATGCCACCGAGGGCCTCCACCTCGCCAATGTGTTCCCAGGCCCGCGCCATCAGATCGTGGGTCAGCCGCTCGACGTAGGCGCTGCCGGCCCAGGGATCGACGGTGCGGTCGAGCCCCGCCTCGTGCTGCAGGAAGAGTTGGGTGTTCCGCGCGATGCGCGCGCTGAAGTCGGTGGGCAGGGCGAGGGCCTCGTCGAGGCTGTTGGTGTGCAGGGACTGCGTACCGCCGTGCGTCGCGGCCATCGCCTCGACGCAGGTGCGGGCGACGTTGTTGAACACGTCCTGGGCGGTCAGGCTCCAGCCCGAGGTCTGGCAATGCGTCCGGAGGGCAAGTGACTTCGGGTTGTCCCCGCCGCGGATCTGCAGAGGCTTCAGCAGGCGGGCCCAAAGCGCCCGCGCCGCGCGCAGCTTCGCCACCTCCATGAAGTAGTTCATGCCGACGGCGAAGAAGAAGGACAGGCGCGGCGCGAACGCGTCCAGATCGAGGCCCGCCGCCAGCCCGGTGCGCACGTACTCCAGGCCGTCGGCGAGCGTGTAGGCCAACTCCAGATCGGCCGTCGCGCCGGCCTCCTGCATGTGATAGCCGCTGATGCTGATGGAGTTGAAGCGGGGCATGTGCGCCGCCGTGTAGGTGAAGATGTCCGCGACGATCCGCATCGAGGGGGCGGGCGGATAGATGTAGGTGTTGCGGACCATGAACTCTTTGAGGATGTCGTTCTGGATGGTCCCGCTGAGGGCCTCGGGCGGCACCCCCTGCTCCTCCCCCGCGACGATGAACAGGGCCATGATGGGCAGCACCGCGCCGTTCATGGTCATCGAGACGCTCATCCGATCGAGGGGGATGCCCTCGAACAGGACGCGCATGTCGAGGATCGAGTCGATGGCCACGCCGGCCATGCCCACGTCGCCGCGCACGCGGGGGTGATCGCTGTCGTAGCCGCGATGGGTGGCCAGATCGAAGGCGATCGACAGGCCGCGCTGCCCGGCGTCGAGGTTGCGGCGGTAGAACGCGTTGCTCTCTTCGGCGGTCGAGAAGCCGGCGTACTGGCGGATGGTCCAGGGTCGCGTGACGTACATCGTGGCGTAGGGGCCGCGGGTGAAGGGCGCGAGGCCCGGCAGCGAGCCGAGGTGCTCGACGCCGCCGAGATCGCTCGGGTCGTAGGCGGGCGCGACGTGGATGCCTTCGGGCGTGACCCAGGGCGCGCCCGGAACGCGGGTCGGGGCCGTGGGGGGGGATGCCAGCGTAAGCGTAGTAAAGTCAGGTACTTGTGGCATCATGCGTCCTCCCGGCGGCCTTGGGCGGCGAGCAGCGCGTGCCCCAGCGCCAGCAGATCGGCGTCCAGGTGCACGAAGGCGTCGATCCCGGCCGCGCGCAGGGCGTCGGCGTCGGGGCCGGCGCGACCGGCGACCGCCACCCACGTGACGCCGGCGGCGCGCAGG
>CALBMW010001036.1 GCA_937896275.1 uncultured Myxococcales bacterium | reverse complement strand
GCCAACAGCTATGTCCGCAAAGCCGTCGATTTTCGCAAGTTCAGCGAGGCCGTGGAGCTCCTGGGCACCTACTGGACACGCGTGAACGTCACCGTTCGCCGCGAGTAACCGAGGCGCGCATCGTGACGCCCCTCCCCCGAGCCCGCGGCCCGCGCCGGCGGTTTCCCTTGATGCGTCGCCTCGGCTCCCGTATAGGAATGAACGTTCATTCCTATAAGGGGAACCGAGGCGATCCATGGCACAGACCCCCGCCCGCGACCGCGCCCGGACGGAGCGACGCATCCTCGACGCCGCGCTGGCGCTGTTTGGCGAGCGGGGCTACCACGGCGCCGCGGTGCCGGCCATCGCACAGCGCGCGGGGGTCGGCGCGGGCACCATCTACCGGCACCACGCCAGCAAGGAGGATCTCGTCAACGCGGTCTTCCGCGACGCCAAGACGCGCCTGCGCGCCGCGCTGCTCGACGGCCTCGAGGTTCAGCGCCCGCCTGCCTCGATCTTCCTCGACCTGTGGCAGCGCCTTTGGCGCTTCGCGTGCGACGCGCCGGACGCCTTCGCCTTCCTCGAGCTGCAGGATCACGTGCCCTACCTGGACGCAAAGAGTCGCGCGCTGGAGCTCGAGGTGCTCGCGCCCATCGCGCACATCGCGCGGGCGCTGCAGCAGGGTGGTGGCCTGCGCCCGGTCCCGGTCGACCTGATGATGGCGCTGGTCTGGGGCGCCTTCGCCGGCCTCGTGAAGTCCGCCCGCATGGGCTACCTGACGCTCGACGACGAGCGCGTCACCCGCGCGGGCGAGGCCTGCTGGGCCCTCTGCGCCGTGCCCTGACCGTCTGCCTGGAGGTGCCCCGATGCACGCCGTCTCCTACCCCGACACGCCCTTCGACGCGCCCGCCGTGGGCCTCGATGAGTTGGCCCTCGAGCCCGTGCACGCGCTGGCGGTGCGCTACGCACACGGCCACGCGCCGGAGGATCTGCGCTCGCTGCCCAGCGATCCCGTGGGCCGCATGCTGGCGATCCGCTACGCCGACTGGGGCCGCGTCGGCGAGGCCCTGCGCGCGCTGGCGGGCTCGGCCCGCTTTCCCTGGGACGGCAAGTCCTTCCAAGGCCACTCGGCGACCGCCGGCGAAGGCATCAACCGCGTGCACCTGCTGGGGCGCCACCGCTGGTTCCGCTTCGAGACGCGCCGGGCGCCCTCGGTGATGGACGGCCGCCCATGCGTCGTGTTGGACTACGACCTGCCCGAGAACCCCGGCTTCATCCGCAAGATTCATGATGAGATTCGCGAGGTTGCGCCGGGCGTGATGCTCGGGCCCGCGATGTGGCGGGGGCCCGCTGGCCCGGCCCTGGTGCTGTGGTTCGGCCTGTCGGCGGCCCGCTGATGCACGTCCTGCTCACGGGCGCCGCGGGCGGAATCGGCGCGGCCCTGGCGCGGGCCTTTGACCGGGAGGGTGTGGGCCGCTTCGGGCTGTGCGACATCGCGACCGACGCGGCCGGGGCGCTGGCGAAGGACATTCGCGCGCCCAGCGTCGTGCTCGGTTGGGACCTGGCGCAGCCAGGCACGCTCGACGAGGCGTGGGCGGGCTACGTGGCGGAGCACGGTCCGGTCGACCTGCTGATCAACTGCGCGGGCGTCATGGACGTGCGCACCTTCGCGGCCACGCCGTGGGCCGATGGCGCGCGACTGCTCGACGTCGATCTCGTGAGCCCGCTGCGCCTGATGGCGCTGGCGCTGCCCTCGATGGTGGCGCGCGGCCGCGGCGGCGTGATCAACATCAGCAGCATGGCCGGCATCACGCCCTTGCGCGGCTGCGCCTATTACTGCGCCGCCAAGGCGGGCCTGGGCTTCGCGTCCGAGATCGCGCGGCTCGAGCTCGCGCCCCGCCACGTCAAGGTGCTGACCGTCTATCCGGGGCCAGTGGCGACGCCCCTCGAGCGGCGCGCGCGCGCCCAACTCGACACCTCGCTCATCGCTCGGCTGATGCCCACCGGCGACGCCGAGACCCTGGCCGACCGCGTCGTGACGGCCTGGCGCCGCGACGAGGCGCGCGTCGTCTACCCACCGCTCTACGACCTGGCCAGCCGCGTCCCGGCCCTGGCCGGCCTCATCACACGCCGCCTCAGCCCGGCCCCGCGCGCCTGAGCCCGATCCGGCCCAAGGCCCCCGACGCACTGCCAGAACGCCCGCCGCGGCCCCGGAGTCGCCGGCGATTCTAAGGATCCTCGTCCACCCGCCGCAGCCACTCGCCCAACGCGCGCCGCCGCTCGATCAGGTCGGCACGGCCGTCGGCCAGGCCCACGTCGTTGGCCTGAATGCAGGCCTCGTAGAAGCGCACGCGCGCCAACGGGAGCGGCGCGCGGGCGTGCTCGTTGTACGTCTCGAGTACGCGATGCACGTTGCCGCGGCCCTTGCCGAAGGGGTGCCGCTTGCCGCGCGTGATGACCGCGACGTCGTAGGCAGGATCCCCGACGAAAGCGTTCTCCCAGTCGAGCACACCAAAGCGGGTGTGCCCCGCGCCGTCGTCGAACGCATGCACGTTCTGTCCGACCAGATCGCCGTGCACCAGGCGCGAAAGCTGCGCCGGTGGCATGTGGGCGTGACACCATGCCAAGGCATCGCGAACCACATCGCTGTCGTCATCGAAGACCTCGAGCTCGATCAGGCCGTGCTCGCCGCAGTGACCGAAGGTGGGCAGGACGTCGACCAGCGGGCCGACGGCGGCGCCGTGACAGGCTGCGGCGGCGCGGGCCAGGACGTCGGCCGGGTCGACCCTGAGCGCACCCGCCCGTCCGACCGAGCCGCCGGGCACGAAGCTCTGCACGACGATGGTGCGGCGCGCGCCGGCCCCCACGAGCGCCAGCGGGCGAGGCAGCGCGTGGGGGAAGTCCAGGCCCAGCAGGTAGCTGAGCGTCTGGGCCACCCGCCTCGCGCGCTCCGGCTGGTCGTTCTCGGCGGTCACGTGGGGGACGCGGACGGCCAGCTCGGTCGCGCCGAGGGACACGAACCAGGTCAGGTAGGTCAGGCCCGAGCCCAGGAAGCGCGCTCCCTGCGCTGCCGTTCGCCAGCCATGCGCGTAGGCGACCCGCTGCGCGATGTGGCGCGCGAAAGCCTCGCGGCTCCGCGCGGTCTTGCCCGGGCGAGCGCCGTCGTCGGTCAACTCGAGACACGGGACGTCGGTGACGCGGTGCACCGTCTCCTCCGCAGCGAGTTCGCAATCTAGCACCGAGCCGCGGGCCCGCGCACCGGTCGGAATCGGACGAGCGCCGACCGGCCGATCCGACCGGCGTGCGAGGCCCCGCACGATCCGCGCGCAACCTCGCGCTCGACAGCCCGCGGCGCGGTCGCTGCGCCGCGGGCCGCGTCGTGCGCAGGGTCGGCCGCGAGCCCTTGACTTCC
>CALBMW010001035.1 GCA_937896275.1 uncultured Myxococcales bacterium | reverse complement strand
CCCGGCCGCTCGGAGGGCACGGCCAGGGGCGACCCATCCCGATCGGTCAACTCCGATCGCGCCACCGCTGAACCTGCCACCGCGGGACCTGCCACCGCGGGACCTGCCACCGCGGGACCTGCCACAGCCGGATCGGTCAGGGCGTCGAGCGCGTTGACAGGCCGCGTGCCCAAGCTGATGGATCGCTGGGCGACCGTCGCTCGGGCCATCTCGTCGTTGGAGCCCTCGGCCAGGGGCTCGTCGTCGTGGCCGGGGCGCACGAAGTAGAACACCACCGCGTGCAGCGCGACGACGTGGGCGAGCACGAACCAGGGGTTGATGAGGCGGGCGCGCTTCACGGTGAACTCCCAGATGGAGGGCGTATCGGCCAATGTAGGACGATGTGATCCCGTGCGCAAGCCTGCCGCCGCGCCTCCGCGCAGGAATTCCGACTTGCGCCGCGCGCGAGGCGTCTGCTAGCTTCCGCGCCGCTTTGGCTTCGTAGCTCAATTGGTTAGAGCGAGCGGCTCATAACCGCTAGGTTCGGGGTTCAAGTCCCTGCGAAGCCACCCGACCCTCCCCGCTGCGCGTGGAGGGTCTTTTTTTAGCCGGAGGCCCTGATGACCGGACCGAGCAAGTGGACTCTCATCGTCGCGACTATGGCCGCCTCGGCCACGTTGGCCGCGTGCGATGGGCGCAGTGACGGTGACGCCGCAGCCCAGGAAGAAGGCAACGTGGCCTGCTCGGACGGGCTGGACAACGACCAGGACGGCCGCATCGACTGCGACGACGACAGCTGTGGGACCGCCCGAAGCGCGTGCCCGAACCTCGACATGGGCGTGGGCGGCGATGGTGGCGTTGGTCCGGGCGGTGGCCCAGGCGACGACAAGACCGAGACCGGCGACACCCTGTGCAGCAACGGCCTCGATGACGACGGCGACGGTCGCGCGGACTGCCAGGATCGCCACTGCACCTACAACCCGGCCGTGACGGTCTGCCCGGGGGATCGCGAGATCAGCGACGCCGCCTGCAGCGACGGCCTCGACAACGACGGCAACGGCCACGTCGACTGCGACGATTTCTCCTGTTCGCAGAACCCGTGGGTCACGGTCTGCCCGGGCGAGAAGACGGACGCCCAGTGCAGCGACGGCCTCGACAACGACGGCAACGGTTTCGCCGATTGCGACGACTTCGGGTGCAGCCAGAACGCGTTGGTGAGCGCCTGCGGTGACACCGAGGCCGGGTTCTGTCTCGACGACGTGGACAACGACGGCGACGGGATGATCGACTGCGATGATCCGGATTGCGGGATGGCCGCCTCGTGCGGTGGCGGCCCCGGACCCGGCCCGCGCCCCGACGGCGGCGTCGCGCCCAGCGACTTTCCGCCGCTGACCGGCGAGTTCCACGAGACCGGGGACGAGCGGTGCTCCAACGGCGTCGATGACGACGGCGACGGCCGCACGGACTGCCAGGATCGCCACTGCCTCTACAACCCGGCCGTGACCGTGTGCCCTGGCGTGCGCGAGAACAGCGACGCGACGTGCAGCGACAGGATGGATCAGGACGGCAACGGCTTCGTCGACTGCGACGACTTCTCCTGCAAGCAGAACCCCTGGGTCACCGTGTGCGGGGGCGAGTCCAGTGACGTCCTCTGCAGCGACGGCGTCGACAATGACCGCAACAACTTCGCGGACTGCGAGGACTTCGCGTGCAGCCGCAACGTGCTCGTCAGCGTGTGCGGCGACACGGAGGCGGGCTTCTGCCTCGACGGCGTCGACAACGATGGCGACGGCAAGGTGGATTGCGAGGACGCGGACTGCGCGCCCGCGGCGGGGTGCGCCGGGCAGCCGCGGCCGGACGGTGGTCAGCCCCCGGGCGACGGCGGCGTGGCGGCCGACGTGGGCCAGCCCCCGGGCGACGGCGACGTGGCGGCCGACATGGGCCAGCCCCCGGGCGACGGCGACGTGGTGGTCGACATGGGCAGTCTCTGAGCGCCGCCCCACAGCGACGACCTCGACGGCGCGGTGGCGGCGTTGTGTGCCCCCATGCCCTGGGTCTGTGCTAAGAAGGGCGTCGTGACACGCGCTCCCATCACCGCGCTGCTGATGTTCGGCGCGGCGCTGCTGTTCGGCGCGGCGCTGCTGGCCGCCGCGGCGCTGCTGGCCGCCACTCCGGCGCGGGCGGACCTCTACACGGTCCAGGACGCCAACGGCGAGATCACGATCACGAGCACACCGCGTCGAGGCGCGCGCATCCTCCACCACGTGAGGGACGATCCCCGCGAGGCGGCGCCCCGCGGCTCGGGCGAACGTCCGAGCCGCCGCGCCGCCCGGCCGGCCACCCCCTCGGCGAGGGCCGCCCGCTTCACCGTCGACGTACGCGCCGCCGCGCGCCACTACTCGCTGCCCGAGGCCCTCGTCTGGGCGGTGATGAAGGTCGAGAGCGGCTTCGATCCGCGCGTGGTCAGCGACAAGGGCGCTCAGGGGCTGATGCAGCTGATGCCCAACACGGCGACCGACATGGGCGTCTCCGATGCCTTCGATCCAGCGCAGAACATTTACGGCGGCGCGCGCTTCCTGCGCATCCTGGCAAATCGCTTCGACGGCGACCTGGTGCTGGTGCTGTCCGGCTACCACGCCGGCGGCGGCGCGGTGGACCGTGTCGGTGGCATCCCCTACCAGCAGACCGCCGAGTACGTCCGTCGCGTCCTCAACGCCTACTACGCCTATCAGAGGCAGTCGCCGGTCGCCGACGCTCCATGAGATCAACAGTGCGGGAGGAGCTCTTCAACCTCCCGAACATGCTCACGATGCTCCGCATCGCCGGCATCCCCCTGGTGATGCTCTTCATCTGGCGAGGTGAGCCCGCCGACTGCGTCATCGCGGGCTGGATCTACTCGGCTGCCACGATCACCGACTATTTCGACGGCTACCTGGCGCGCAGGCAGGGGCTGGTCACGGTCCTGGGCAAGTTCCTCGATCCCTTGGCCGACAAGCTCATCGTCATGGCGATGCTGGTGATGCTGGTGGCCCTGCACCGCGTGCCGGGCTGGCTGGCGGTGATCATCCTGGCGCGCGAGATGACGATCAACGGCCTGCGGGCGCTGGCCTCGAGCGAGGGCATGATCATCGCCGCGGGCAACAGCGGGAAGATCAAGACCGCCCTGCAGATGATCGGGATCCTGTGCCTGGTCATCCACTATCCGTATGACGTGAACTTCGGGGGCCTGCACCGCGCGCCGGTGGACTTCCACCTGGTCGGCATCTGGGTGATGGTGGGCTCGGTCTTCTTCAGCCTGACGAGCGCCGTCGAGTACTTCCGCGCGTTCTTCGACGCCATCGACCGCAAGCGTCGGGGCCGCGACGAGGTGGAGGGCACCACGTGAGCCAGCGAGACGCAGATGTGCTCGTCCTGGGCTCGGGCATCGCCGGGCTGTCCTTCGCGCTCGACGCTGCGCGCGGTGGCCGCGTGATCGTCGCCACCAAGAGGGACCTGACCGAGGCCAACACGCGCTACGCTCAGGGCGGCATCTCGGCGGTGCTCTCTCCCGACGACAGCTTCGATGATCATGTACGGGACACGCTCGTCGCCGGCGCCGGTCTCTGCAAAGAGCACGTCGTGCGCCTGTGCGTCGAGGAGGGTCCGGCGGTCGTCGCGCGGCTGGTGCACTGGGGCGTCGAGTTCGACCGCGACCGGAGCGGGCAGTACGACATGGGTCGGGAAGGCGGCCACAGTCACCGCCGGGTGCTGCACGCCGGCGACATCACGGGCGCCGAGATTGAGCGCGCGCTGGTCGAAGCGGTCCGCGCCCACCCCGACATCGAGATCCTCGAGCACCACCACGCGATCGACCTGATCACCGCGTCCAAGCACCTGCGGCAGGGCGGCAGCAACCGGGTGCTGGGGGCCTACGCGTTCGACGTGCGCGGAGACGACGTCGTGACGCTGCGCGCCCCCTCGGTGGTGCTGGCCACCGGCGGTGCGGGCAAGGTCTACAAGTACACCACCAACCCCGACGTCGCGACGGGCGACGGGGTCGCCATGGCCTATCGCGCGGGCGCCCGGGTGGCGAACCTGGAGTTCTTCCAGTTTCACCCCACCTGCCTGTTTCACGCCAAGGCCAACAGCTTCCTCATCAGCGAGGCGCTGCGCGGCGAGGGCGGCGAGCTACGCCTCCCCGACGGCACGCCCTTCATGAGGCACTATCACGAGCTCGGCAGCCTCGCCCCCCGCGACATCGTCGCGCGAGCCATCGACAACGAGCTCAAGAAGAGCGGCAAGCCCCACGTCGTGCTCGACATGACGCACCTCGCGCCCGACTTCCTGGCCGAACGCTTCCCGACGATCCACCGGCGCTGCCTCGAGCTCGGCATCGACATGCGCACCGAGCCCATCCCGGTCGTGCCGGCGGCCCACTATATGTGCGGGGGTGTCCAGACCGACGTCGACGGCCGCACCTGCGTCGAGGGTCTCTACGCAGTCGGCGAGGTCGCGTGCACCGGGCTGCACGGCGCCAACCGCCTCGCCAGCAACAGCCTGCTCGAGGGCGCGGTCTTCGGGGCCCGCGCGGCGCGCGCGATCGCCGCTCAGCCCGGGGGCGCGACCCTGCCGGACTTGCCAGCCTGGGATCCGGGCAACGCGCGGACGCCCGACGAGGGGGTGGTCATCGCGCAAAACTGGAACGAGATCAGGCGCTTCATGTGGAACTACGTCGGCATCGTGCGCAGCGAGCGGCGTCTGGCCCGCGCACGTCGCCGCATCGACCTGCTGCGCGAGGAGATCCACGAGTACTACTGGGACTACCGCGTCACCAGCGACTTGCTCGAGCTCCGCAACCTGGCGCTGCTGGCCGAACTCATCGTCCGCTCCGCCCAGCGTCGCAAGGAGAGCCGCGGCCTGCACTACACGACCGACTACCCCGAGCGCCACGATCGGCGCTTTGGCACGGACACCGTCATGGAGGGGCTGGGCTGATTTTTTCGTTGCGCGCGATCGACCGAATCGCTATAAACCCGCTCCGCCACGCGGGCGTAACTTCAGTGCGGGAGTAACTCAGTGGTAGAGTGCAACCTTGCCAAGGTTGAAGTCGCGGGTTCAAATCCCGTCTCCCGCTCCACCCGCTGATTCTATAGAGGTTCTCGGAACCCCATGAATCGGTTGATCTTTTTCAAAGCTCGAGGCACCAGGAGGTCCGGCACGTTCCTTCGTTCGCGGGAGTAACTCAGTGGTAGAGTGCAACCTTGCCAAGGTTGAAGTCGCGGGTTCAAATCCCGTCTCCCGCTCTCTGGACGTGCCGTGGCTTCGCCTCGGCTTTCTTCTTTTTGGCCCCTGGCTGCGGTAGAACGACCTTCGTCGCAGCGGGGGTGAACGCAGGCATGGCCGAGGCCGATCAGCCCGAGGACGACGAGGCGGGCCGTCGCAAGACGGGCACTTACCTCTTCGTCAAGGAGGGTCGGGTCCGGCGGCCGGCCGGCGCGTTCACGCCGCCTCGCGAGCCCCAGCGTCCCATCCTGCCCGAGGACTCGCTCGTCGGCCGCCAACTGGCCGCCGAGCCGATCCGTCTGCGGCACCGTCGGCCCACGCTGCAGCCGGGCCGCCTCGATCGACACCTCTGCTTCTTCCTGGCCCCCGATGGCGAGGCCGCGCAGGCCTACCGCGAGGCGGCCCGACACCTGCTGGCTGGCCTGGGGGACGCGCGGAGGGTGCTCGTCACCTCCGCTGGGCGGGGCGCCGGTCGGACGACCACCTGCGTGAACCTGGCCAGCGCGCTCGCCGAGACGCACCGCGTGACGGTGGTCGACGTGGACGCGGCGCGCCCCGGGCTGGCCGCGGCCTTCGCCCTCGTGGCGGATGCTTGGACCGAGGCCGCGAAGGCCGCGCTCCTCGATCCGCGGCGCGCGCTCGACGTCGTGCTCGTGGCCGATCACCTCGGCCTGTTGCCCCTGGCGCCGGGTGTCTCGGCGGAGACCTTCGCCGCGCTCGGGCCCGCCCTCGATTGTGTGCGCGACGCCAGCGACGTGGTGCTGCTCGACGGACCGCCCGTCCTCACCGAGGGGGTCGCGCATCTCGAGGGGCTGTACGACGCCGTGCTGATCGTGGTGCGCCCCGACGACCTCGCGCGGGGCCGCTTGGAGAAGGTGATCGCCGCGCTCGAAGGGGTCCCGATCGTCGGCGCCCTGGTGAACGATTCGCCCTGACGCACCGGGCGCCTCGCGCCCTCGGCGGGACGCCGAAAAACGTCCATTTGTGCTTTACTTCCGTCCCGCGGCTCCCGTATGTTGCCGCACCATTCCGCCGGCTCCCCAGCCGGCGGCCTTCCCCGTACGGGGGAGTGCAATCCAAATCTCAGGGGGAATCAATTCACATGGAGTACCGGAGCGTCGACATCAACGAACTCCGCGGTCGAACGAGCGTGCCCGAAGATGACGGCACCCGTTCGATGCTCCCCGACGGTGAGTCTTTCGCCGACCTGTACGAGAAGTTCCAAGCCAATCGGGACTTCAAGGTCGGCGAGATCGTCACGGGCCGGGTGGTGTCCATCACGAAGGACTACGTGGTGGTGGACATCGGCTACAAATCCGAGGGCCAGATCCCGATCCACGAGTTTCGCGACGAGGACGGAAACCTCGACGTGGCCGAGGGTCAGACGGTCGAGGTCTACGTCGACCAAGCCGACGAGGACGATGACGCCCTCGTCGAGTTGTCGAAGGACAAGGCCGAGAAGCTTCGCATCTGGGACCAGATCAGCCTCGCCTGCGAGCGCGACGAGCTGGTCAAGGGCAAGATCGTGGCCCGGGTCAAGGGTGGACTGTCGGTCGACATCGGCGTCAAGGCGTTCTTGCCGGGCAGCCAGGTCGACATCCGCCCCATCCGCAACCTCGAGAAGTTCTTGAACCAGGAGTTCGAGTTCAAGGTCATCAAGTTCAACAAGCGCCGCGGCAACATCGTGCTGTCGCGTCGCGTGCTCCTCGAGAAGGAGCGCGCCAGCCTGAAGTCGAAGACCCTCAAGATGCTCGAAGAGGGTCGGGTGCTGAAGGGCACGGTCAAGAACATCACCGAGTACGGTGCGTTCGTCGACCTGGGCGGCATCGATGGCCTGCTGCACATCACCGACATGAGCTGGGGGCGGGTCAACCACCCCTCCGAGATGGTTCAGGTCGGCGACGAGATCGAGGTCAAGGTCCTCAAGTTCAACTCGGAGACCGAGCGTGTGTCGCTGGGCCTCAAGCAGATCTCCGACGATCCGTGGGGTCAGGCCGAGACGCGCTATCACGTGGGTGATCGCGTCACCGGCAAGGTGGTCAGCCTGACCGACTACGGCGCCTTCGTGGAGTTGGAGGAGGGCATCGAAGGCCTGATCCACATCTCGGAGATGTCGTGGACGCGCCGGGTCAAGCACCCGTCGAAGATGGTCGCGATCGGCGACGAGGTCGAGACGATCGTTCTGGACATCGACTCCAAGAACAAGCGGATCAGCCTCGGCATGAAGCAGATCGAGCCGAACCCGTGGACCCTGCTCCACGAGCGCTACCCGGTCGGGACGCGCATCCTCGGCAAGATCCGCAACATCACCGACTTCGGCATCTTCATCGGGATCGAAGAGGGCATCGACGGTCTGGTCCACATCAGCGACCTGTCGTGGACGCACAAGATCAAGCACCCGTCGGAGCTGTTCAAGAAGGGTGACGAGGTCGAGGCGGTCGTTCTCAACATCGACGTCGAGAACGAGCGGTTCAGCCTGGGCATCAAGCAGCTCACGCCGGACGCGTGGGAAGAGGAGATCCCGAACAAGTTCACGATCGGTCGGGTCGTGCGCGGGCGGATCACCAAGATTCACGACTTCGGCGCCTTCATGGAGCTGGAGCCGGGGGTCGAGGGCCTCATCCACGTCAGCGAGATGTCGACCGAGCGGGTCAACAGCCCCGCGGACGTGGTCTCGGAGGGGCAGGACGTCACCGCCGAGATCATCTCGGTG
>CALBMW010001034.1 GCA_937896275.1 uncultured Myxococcales bacterium | reverse complement strand
CCCCGCCCCCCGGCTCACCGCCCCCGCCGCCGGACCCGCCCCGCCCACCTCCGCCCGCGTCCTCGGTCGGATCGTCGTCGGGCTGCTCGACGATGCACCCCATCAGCAGCAGAGGCAGCGCGCAGGTCAGCGGCAGGGCGAGCTGTGGGAGGGCGGCGATGATTCGCGTCCGCATGGAAGTGCTCCGATCGATTCGGGTTTCCCGTCGACGCTTATCAAGGTTCGTGCCACCTCCAGAGCCGGCCTGACGCCCCGTCGTCGCCTCCCGGCACCACCCCGCGCCACGGGTTTTCATTGCGCCTCACTCGAAAATCCCCGAGCCCCAGCACCCCATTGACCCCCGCGTCCCGAGGGGCCAAGGTCATCGCGAACTCCGGGCAGGGGACCATGCGCTTCATCCACACCGCCGACTGGCAGCTGGGCCTCCGCGTCCGCTACATCCCCGGCGACGCCGGCGCCGTCGTCCGCGAGGCGCGCCTGCAGACCGTCGCGACCATCGGCGATCTCGCCCGCGCCCAGGCGGCCGACTTCGTCGTCGTCGCCGGCGACGTCTTCGAGCACCACGGCCTCAAGCCGGCCACCCTGCGCAAGACCTTCGACGTGCTGGCTGGCTACCCCTGCCCGGTCTACCTTCTGCCGGGCAATCACGATCCCTTCACGCCCGACAGCCTCTACCGCGCCCCCCTCTGGAAGGCCGCCTGCCCACCCAACGTGCACGCCCTGGGCGACGACACGCCCGTCCTCGCCGCGCCCGGCGCGTGGATCCTGCCCTGCCCCCTGCGCGAGCGGCACACCCTCGACGATCCGACCGACCACCTCACCCCCGGCTTCGGCCCCCAAGGGGTCATCCGCGTCGGCCTGGCCCACGGCGGCATCCGCGAGGTGCTGGCCGGCATGCGCGACCCCGACGACGAGGCGCTCCACAACGCCATCCGCATCGACGCGGCGCGCGCGGGCGGCCTGGACTACCTCGCCCTGGGCGACTGGCACGGCTTGCTGCGCGTCGACGACCGCACCTGGTACAGCGGCGCCCCCGAGCCCACCCGCTTCAAGGAGAAGCAGCCCGGCTATGTCCTACGCGTCGACATCGACGCCCCCGGGGCGCCCCCCCGCGTCGAGCCCCACCGCGTGTGCACCCAGACCTGGGTCCAGCACACCGCGACCGTCCGCTCGGCCGCGGATCTCGAGGACCTCGAAGCCGCCCTCGAGGCCCTGCCCGACAAGCGCACCACCCTGCTCGAGCTCTTCCTCGAGGGCACCCTCGACGCCGCCGATCACGCGCGCCTCGGCCTCACCCTCGAGGCCTTCGCCGATCGCCTGCTCTGGCTGCGTCGGCGCGATGAGCGCCTCGCGGCGACGGTGGGCGAGGCCGATCTCGACGAGATCGCCGCCGATGGCTGGGTGCGCCGCGTGGTGGACGAGCTGCGCGCCCACGAGAAGGACGAGGTCGCCCAGAACGCGCTCCGCCTGCTCTATCAGCTTCACACCGAGGCCACCCGATGACCGGCGCCCCCCCAAAGACCCACTGTGGCCTGCGCATCGAACGCCTGCGCCTCGCCCACGTGGGCGTCATCGATCAAGTCCTCGACCTCGGCACCTTCGACGACGGCATCACCCTCATCACGGGCCCCAACGAGACCGGCAAGTCCACGGTCGTCGAGGCCCTGCGCTGCGCCCTCTTCGAGCGCCACAAGACCCGCAACGCCCGCGTCAGCGCGCTGCAGACCCACGGCGGCGCCGAGGCCCCCGAGGTCTGGGTCGATCTGCGCCTTGGCGACGCAACCATGCGACTTCACAAGCGTTTTCTGAAGGGCGCGGTGGCCTCACTGACCATCTCGCGGCCCGGCATGACCGACGAGCTCATCACCGGAGACGCCGTCGACGACACCCTCTGGGCCCGCCTGGGCGCATCCGAGCCGCGCGGCCGCACGCAATCGCGCCACGAGATGGGCGTCTGGGGCCTGCTGTGGGTGACCCAGGACGAGGCGGCCTTCAGCGATCCCGGTGGCGGCCTGGGCGAGTCGGCCCGCGTCGCGCTGCAGGACGCCATCGGGCGCCAGGTCTCGCACGTGCTGGGCGGGCGCCACGGTGAGACCATCCGCGGGCGCGCCCAGGACGAGGCGAAGCGCTACTGGACCGAGAAGACGCAGAAGGAGTCGGGTGAGCTGGCCGACGCGCGGCGCGCCGTGGCCGACGCCAGCGCGCGCGTCGAGACCCTCCGGCGCGCCCTCGAGGAGGTCGAGGGCCTGGCCGAGCAGCGCGATCAGGTGGCCGACCAGGTCCGCGTACTGGACGCACAGCGCCCCACGCTCGAGGCCGAGCTGCGGAGCGCGCAAGACGAGGCGAAGCGCGTGGCCGGGCTGCGCCAGGCGCTCGACGCCGTCCAACGTGAGGCCGAGGCCGCCCACACCCGCTGGGAGCAGGCCCGCGATCGCGTCATCGCCCGCGCCGAGGCCGCGCGTCGCGCCGCTGACCTCGACCGTGACCACGCCGAGGCCGCCGACGCCCACGCGGTGCTCACCGGCGCCCTCGGGACGCAGACCGAGGACACCGATCGAGCCGCCGCGACCTTGGCCACCGCCGAGGCCGCCTTCGGTGAGGCGCGGGCCGCCGCCGCCGCCGCCGCCGAGGCCCACCTGTCTGCGCTGCGCGACCGCGACG
>CALBMW010001033.1 GCA_937896275.1 uncultured Myxococcales bacterium | reverse complement strand
GGTGATCATGTGTGCGACCTTTCAGCGTCTCGGTGTGATCGACCCGACGCGGTGTCCGGCTGATCGAGGGGGCGCTGGGCGAGGAGCCCCGCGACCATGTCGGGCAGATCCTGGCCGACCTCTTCGACGCACTGCTTGCAGCACAAGGGCAACGGGGCGCGGTGACAATCGCGACAGCGCTCCAGGTAGCCCAGGGCCGCGTCGATGCCGCTGCCGAGGGCTTGCAGCTGGCGAACCTGAGCGGTGAGATCGCGGCGCCGCGCGGCCAGGCGCGTCCGCAGCACGTTCATGGCGCCGCCGCCGTCGTCGGCCGCCGCGATGTCGACCAGCAGGTCCTGGATCTCGGCCAGCGGGAGCCCGGCGTCGGCGAGCTCGATCACCCAGCGGAGGCGGGCGACGGCGTCTGCGCCGTAGAGGCGAAAGCCACCCTGGCTGCGGCGAGAGGGCACCAGCAGCCCCATCTCTTCGTACAGCCGCAAGGCGCGTGGCGTCTTGCCCACCGCGGTGGCGAGCTGGCCGATGGTGAGGGTGCCGATGGTGTCGTTCATGTTCAACCTTAACGTTCACGTCAACGTTATGGTTGGGAGCCTAGATCCGTCGGCAGGGAGCGTCAAGGGCTCCGAGCCTCGTGGGGCGTCTTCTAGAGGCAGCGCTCGATGGTGCGGATGATCTCGATGCGGTCGACCATGTCCTGGATGTAGTCCATCCGGTCGACCTCGATGACCAGCGTCGGGGACAGGTCGTAGCGCGCGAACCAGTCCTCGTACAGCCCGTTGAGGCGCCTGAGATAGGCCAGGGGCAGGTCCTGCTCCTCGGGCCGGCCGCGCAGCTTGATGCGTCGCCGCACGGTGCGGACGGTCGCGCGCAGATAGATCATCAGGTCGGGCGGCCGCAGGGTCTGCACGATGCCCTCGTAGAGCGTGCGGTAGACCGCGTACTCGTCGTCGCTCATGAGCCCGGTGCGGTGCAGGTTGGCGGCGAAGACCTCGGCGTCCTCGTAGATCGTGCGGTCCTGCACCACCGGCCCGCTGTGGTGCGTCAGCTCCTGGTGGAGCCTGAACTTGTGGGTCAGGAAGAACATCTGGCTGTGGAAGGACCAGCGCCGCATGTCGCCGTAGAAGGCGGTCAGGAAGGGGTTGTCCTCGTTCGGTTCGTGGAAGGGGTGCAGGTCGAAGCGGTAGCGCAGGAAGTCGACGAGCGTGGACTTGCCAGCGCCGATGTTGCCCGCGACGCCGATGTACTTGCGCGGCCCTTCCACGTCACGCCTCGCCTTCGGTTCAGGGGGCGGGCTGGCAGGTGGGGAAGCCCAGCGCGTCGTCCGGCAGGCAGTCGGTGCCGTCGGCGCAGGCGGCGTAGGGCACCTCGTCGGGGCCGCACTGCCCGCCCGCGGGGTAGGTGACCTGCACGTTGAGCGTGAACGCGCCCGAGCTGCTGCCGAAGCCGTCCACCACGACGAAGACGTCGCCGCCGTCCCAGGGGAAGCTGACCTGGGACTGGAGGCCGCCGGTGTCGTCGTTGCAGCCCAGCTCGCTGGGCCGCGGGACGCAGGGCTCGACCGGGGGCCCCATGTCGACCGCGGGTCCGACGTCCGCCGGGGGGCCGAGGTCGAGGAGAGCGTCGGGAGGCGTCGCGTCGAGCTGGGCGGCGTCCTGCTCCGCGGGATCCTCGCTCGCGTCGGCGATCGCGGCGTCGAGGGTCCCCGCGTCGGCGACGGCTGCGTCCGTGATCCCTGCGTCCGTGATCCCGGCGTCCGCGCCGGCGTCGTTCTCGCCCATGTCCGGGCCGGCGTCGCTCTCGCCCATGTCCGCGCCCGCGTCGATCACCCCGACATCGGCGCTGGCGTCGATCGAACCGGCGTCCGCCGGCGGCGGCGGCTCCATCGGGCAGCCGGTCGTCGGCGTGCAGGCGCTGCGCGCGAACAGCACCGTGTCGTAGGCGCTGCCGAAGGTGTCGGCCTCGAAGGTGCCCGCGTAGGGCACGGGTACCCGGTACATGCGATCGGGCGCGCCGCCTCCCGAGCAGAGGCCCTGGTGCTGGTTGAGCGCGCCCGCCGTGCTGCCGGCGACGGGCAGCGGCGGCAGCTCGGGCTGCTCCGCGTCGCAGGGGCCCATCTCGTCGTCGTCCGAGGCCGCGAGGCAGCCGTCGTCGCCGCCCGAGAAGTCGACGCGACCGTCGCCGTCGTCGTCGACGCCGTTGCCGCAGGCGGGCAGGGGATCAGGATCGGCCTCGGCGGGATCGTTGCTGGTCGCGCAGCCTGGATCGTAGGGATAGTCGACCAGGCCGTCCCCGTCGTTGTCCATGCGGTCGCCACACTGGGGGGCGTTGAACTCGTTGCCGTCGTCGGGGCCGTCGCAGCCCGGATCCGCCAGGTCGATCAGCCCGTCGCCGTCGTTGTCGCAGCCGTCCTGGCACTGGGGCTGGGTGATCTCGAGCTCGTCGGCCGCGCAGGCGCACTCGAAGTCCCCGTTGGCGTCCCGGAAGCCGTCGCCGTCGCGGTCGTAGTCGATGCGCCCGTCGTCGTCGTTGTCGACGCCGTCGGCGCAGTCCGATCCCTCGAAGTCGTCGGCCGCGGCGGCGCAGCGTGGATCGTCGCCGAAGTCGATCAGTCCGTCCCCGTCGTCGTCGACGCCGTTGGCGCACTGGGGAGGCACCGCCGGATCGGCCTCGTCATCGTCGCCGGGCTGCATGCACCCGGGATCATTGGGGTAATCGGTCAGGCCGTCCTGGTCGTCGTCGACCTCGTTGGCGCAGGCGGCCACCTGGCAGGTCCCCGCGCGGCAGGCCAGCCCGGCGGCGCAGGTCCAGGTGCCGGGGGCCGCGCAGTTGGCGCCCAAGGCCAGGGTCGCGGTGATGCGCAGGCGCCAGATGCCCGCCTCGGCGGGGAAGGCGGCGTCCACGAAGATCCACAGATCGGTGCCGCCCGCCTGGGGGCCGAGGCGCAGCCGCGAGGCGCCGAAGTTGCTGCCGTTGTCGTCACACCCGAGCTCGGGTCCGTCGCAACCGGCGCGCGCGGACACGACCGTGTCGAAGTCGCTGTCGCGGGTGTCGAGCACCAGGCTCGCGAGCGGGCGCCCGGGTGTCACGCGCCACAGCAGCGCGTCCTCGGCCCCCGAGCCCGCCCGGCAGCTGCCCACGAAGTCGTTGGGCGCGCCGTCGGTGTTGCCGCGCGTGTTGGTCAGCCCGGTGATCTCGGTCGGCTCGGTGCGCGGGCACGCGTCGTCCTCGGTGTCGTCGGCGGCGAACAGGCAGCTCACCGCGTCCTCGGGGTAGTCGGTCAGGCCGTCGCCGTCGTCGTCGATCCCGTTGGCGCAGGCCGGCGGCGGATCGGGGTCGGCCTCGTCCGTGTCCAGCGGCGACGTGCACCCCGGATCGGCGGGGTAGTCGGTGCGATCGTCGCCGTCGTCGTCGGCGCCGTTGCGGCAGGCCTCGGGGTTGAACTCGCTGTCGCGCAGCGGGTCGTCCTGGCAGCCGGGATCGGCCAGGTCGACAAGGCCGTCCGCGTCATTGTCACGCCGATCGCTGCACTCGGGGGGGGACGCCTCGTCGTCGTCGGAGGCGGCGCGGCAGTCGGGATCGTCGGGGAAGTCGACCCTGCCGTCGAAGTCGTCGTCGAGGCCGTTGGCGCAGGCGGGCGGGATCTCGGGATCGGTCTCGTCGTCGTCGCTCGGGGCGTCGCAGCCGGGGTCGTTGGGGTAGTCGGCGATCCCGTCGAAGTCGTCGTCGAGGTGGTTGGCGCACAGGGCGGGGGCGCACGCGTTGTCAACGCAGGCGCTGCCGAGGCGGCACTGGACGACGCCGCCGGGCTCCGGGCAGGCGACGCCGTCGGGCACCTCGGCGCGGATGCTCAGCTCGAAGGGGCCCTGCTCCTCGAGGAAGCCGTCGACGATGATGAAGTAGTCGCCCGCGGTGGCGAGCGGGACGTCGACGCGGCTGGTCCGCTCGCCGTCGCTCGCGTCGTCGTTGCACCACTGCTGCGTGTCCTCGTCGTCGTCGCACGCACGGCGGACCGACAGGAGCGTGTCGAAGCTCGAACCCTCGGTGCTCACGACCATGCGCTCGACGTTGGCGCGCAGGGTGAAGCGGAAGACCGCCTCGGGCGCGCTGTTGGTGCGGCACGCGCTGAGCTCGGCGGGCAGGCCGACGGTGCTGCCCGAGACCGCGGTGAGATCGCTGATGTCGGCGACGACGTGCATGGTGGCGCCGCACGCGCTGGCCTCGCTGGGATCGCTGGCGCCGCTGCAGCCGGGATCGTCCGGGTGATCAGTGTGGCCGTCGCCGTCGTTGTCGGCGCCGTCGGCGCAGGCCGGTGCGGCGGGATCGGCCTCGTCCGGATCGTCGGCGCCCTCGCACCCCGGATCGGCGGGGTAGTCCACCCGGCCGTCGCCGTCGTCGTCGGCGCGGTT
>CALBMW010001032.1 GCA_937896275.1 uncultured Myxococcales bacterium | reverse complement strand
CCGCCGGCCAGTCCGCACAACCGGCGCCGGGCACCGCGGCGCGACCCTCGGGGCAAGCGTCGCGGGGGGGCGGGACACAGCCGAGCCCGTCGCGAACCCAGTCGGCCGGGCACGCCCAGGTCTCGGCGCACCGATCGACGCCGGGGAGGCCGAGCTGCCCCTCCAGGCAGAAGCCGACCGGTATGGGGAGGCAGCCGATGGCGAAGGGATCCGCCAGCCAGCCCTCGGGGCAGATCCAGCGAGCCCCGCAGGAACCATCGGCCAGGGAGAGACGGTCCGGGCCACAGTGTTCGGGAGCATAGGTGGGCGGGCTGCACCCGATGGCGACGGCCTGCCAGCCTTCCGGACACGCCGCGTCCGCGCCCGCGGCATCGGCGACGTCGGGCGCGGCGTCGGCGGACCCCGCCTCGCCGTCGGAGGTGCCATCGTCGCAGGCGGCGACCAACAGCAGGGCGGCCAACAGCAGGCGTGCGAGCGGGAGCTTGCGCATCGGGCGCGAGGGTAACGGACGGGAGGGCAGCGGCCAAGGCAGGTGCCGTCCGTCGCCGCGGCCGGCGCGCAGGCGATGGGCCGAACGCGAGGTCACCGGGGTCGGTCAGGGGTCCGCGCCGATCACCCGGCGGCTCGTCCGTGGGTCGACCGGAATCCCCGCGCGGACGGGCGACCGCCGTCGGTGCCCTCTGTGCAAACATGACCGAGACGGTCGCGGACCGCACCTCCGAGACGCTGGCCGACGGCGGGGAGGGTCTGTTAGATGGGGCCATCGACACGAAGACGGTGCGCCCCATGCTCCAGCGCCTGCTCGCCCCCGCGACCGAGACCACCTACGCCCTGCTGCGCATGGTGGCCGGGCTGATGTTCAGTTTCCACGGCTTCCAGACGATCCTCGGGGTGCTGGCCGAGCACCAGCCACCCGTGGGCTCGCAGCTCTGGATCGGCGGCCTCATCGAGCTCGTCTGCGGCCTCGCCATGGCCGCCGGCGCCCTCACCAGCTGGGCCGCCTTCCTGGCGAGCGGCACCATGGCGGTCGCCTACGTGCAGTTCCACTGGAAGCTCGAGGCCGGCGGCCGCCTGTTCCCCGCCATCAACAAGGGCGAGTTGGCGCTGCTCTACTCCTTCGTATTCCTCTTCATCGCCTGCCGCGGCGGCGGCAAGTGGAGCGTGGATCAGCGCCGGGGCTGAGAGCCAGCGCCGTGTCCGCGCCCGTGCGCTGCGTCGCCGCCCCCCGCGCCTCGAGCACCGCGCCGTCGCGTCGGTCATCGCCCCCATCGAGAGGGCGTCGCGAGGCGCCCGACCCGCAGACGTGCGCCAGAAGGTGCCGCTGCAGAGGTGCCCTGCCGCTGCAGAGGTGCCCGACACCCCGATCCCGGCTGCAGAGGTGCCCGACACCCCGATCCCGGACGTGCGGCAGAGGTGCCCGACACCCCGATCCCGACACCCCGATCCGGACACCCCGATCCCGACACCCCGATCCCGACACCTGAAGAGGTGCCTGAAGAGGTGCCTGAAGAGGTGCCCGACACCCCCGCCGCAGAGGTGCCCGACACCCCGATCCCGGTGCCCGACACCCCGATCCCGATACCCCGATCCGGACACCACGATCCCACCTGAAGAGGTGCCCGACACCCCGACCCGGCAGCCCTGAAGAGGTGCCCGACCTGAAGAAGTGCCTGGCACTTCTTCAGGTCACTTCCTCAGGGCACCTCTTCGGGGCCTCGATCGGCTCCTGGCGCTCGATCGCCGTCCTGCCGTTGCGTCCGATCTCACGGGGGGCGCCGGAACGCGACTCCTGGGATACGCGCCGTGCCGGGCCCGGTGGGGCGCATCACGCCGGGGACGACCAGGGTGCCGTCGGGGAGCGCCCCGACGCCGAGCGGATCCAGGGCAGGGCCGGGGAGGTCGACCGCGTCCAGGCGAGTGAAGGCCGCCGGCGCGTCCGCCGAAGCGCTCGAGATCCCGCCGGTGGAGCCGATCGCGAGGAAGCGTTCCCCGGTCGGGTCGTAGGACATCCCTCGGACGGTGCCCGCCTGGCCCGCCGACTCAATCACCGTCCACCGCGGATCGGGGCGCGTGGGGTCCAGCGCCCACGCGGTCTGCTCGGCGGCGCCGAACGCGACCAGGGCCGCGCCTGCGCCCCACCAGGCCGGCGCGGCGGCGGTCGGGGGCGCGGGACCGGCCTCGGGCGTGATCGCGCCGTCCAAGTCGATGCGAATCAGGGTCGAGGGCGCGCCGCCGCCGCCCGGCTGGCCGTCGTGGGCGACGAAGCCCCGCCAGGGCCCGGCGGTGAGGGCGACCGGCTGCTGGAGCGAGGGGTAGTCGGGCAGGCCCACCGCCTCCGCGAAGTGGGCGCCGGCGTCTGCACTCAGCTGGAATCCGGCCTGGTAGCCGCCGAAGCGCCCGCCGAGGATGTTCCCGGTCAACAGCACCCTCCCCCCGAGCACCGCTGGCCAACCCACGCCTTGCTGCACAGGGGTCTGCAGATCATCGAAGTCGGTCTGCCAGCCGTCGCCGATGTCGGTGAAGCCCACCACGCGCCGCAGCACGTAGACCGGGGGCGAGCCGGTCACGGTCAGCGCCCCGCGGTCGTCATGGTCGAAGGCCCCCGGCGCCGCGGCGAGCGTCCCGGGCGACAGCACACCTTCGATCCGCCGCAGCGCCAGGCCCCGGTCGACGTCCACCACGGCGTCCAGCAGGCGCCGCAGTTGGACCGCCTCGTCGCCGCCGTTCGCGTACACGAACTGCCACCCAGCCCCCGGTCGGGGGGCGGGCGCGATGTGCGTGCGCCGCCCCCAGGTACCGATCGTGGTCCAAAGCACCGCGGGCTCCGGCGTGTCCCACAGGATGACCAGGTCGTCACCCTCGACGAACCAAGGCTGCACGCCCCCACCGCCCACCCGCGCCACGGTATCCAGCGCCGCGGGGTCGATGCCCGACAAGGGGAGGGCGTTGAAGCCGGGCGCGAGGGGTTGAATCGGGGGAAAGTCGCCCAGCGGGTGCCTGACTTGAGGCGTGCGGTGCAAATAGAAGGGGCGGGCATCCTCGGCGAAGCCCCCGAGCCCCTCCACCCTGATGCGTCCGCTCGGCGTGGCATCGCTCACCCGCAGGCGCAGATGACGATCATCGGCTTCGATCACGTCCGCCGCGGGCACCGGCGCACCGCCGATGGTCAGCGTGGGGGCGTCGCCGAAGCTCACGCCGAAGACGACCACCTCTTGCCCGGGGTGAGCGGCGCTCTGCGACACGGCGACCAACCGCGCCGGGCCGGACGACGCGAGGGCCGCTCGCCCACCGACCGCGAAGGGGCGCACGTAGCGCGACAGGGCCACGCAGCGCGGCGTCGCCCCCGGCAGCAGGCGCGTCGCGCACAGAAAGCCCGTATTCCCCGGGCCGCCCGCCGCCCCGTAGGCCCACTGCCCGTCCGGCGTAAGCAGCGCGCCGGCGTGGGGGTAGTGCGCCACATCGCCGTCCGCGCCGAGGCCCCGGGGCGAGCCGACGCCCTGCACGCCATCGGGGAGCAACACCTCCCCCTCGCGGGGCAGCCAGAGCCCCTTCGGTGTGAACCCATACGACGCCTCACCCGAGGGCGTCGGCGCGCCCCAGCTGTTGAACTGGTAGGCGGGCAGCGCAAGCTCGCCCCCCCGGCCGAAGTAGACGACGCTGCGCTCTCCGGCGCCGAGCCGATAGCCGACCAGCCCCACGGTGTGCGTGATCTCGTCGCACGCGGTGCTCGAGGTCCAGATGTCGGTGCCGCGGGCGGTGAGGATCCATTCGCCGGCCCCGGTGACCTGGGTGATGTCGTGGGACGCCCCACCGGGGGCGACGCGCACGCCCTGGCTCGCCTGGCTGAAGGGGTCGACCCGCAGGCTGTTCAGGTGATCGAGGACCTCGGTATCGAAGGGCGCGTGCTCGATCTGCGGCGGCAGGCCGACGCCGGGGTCGAGCGCGCCGTGCAGCCAATGCGAGTAGCCCGGCCCGACGTGGGCTTCGACGTGGCGAATCCCGCAGGCGATCTTGTCGGTAATGAAGTCGCCGCCCTGGCCGATGAAGCCCGAGACGAGGCGTCCATCGGGTGCGCGCAGCGACCCATCCACCCCCATGGGCGTCGCGGTGAGCGCGGCCGACGCCAGCAGGCCGCTGGGGCTGAGCTGTCCGTCGGCGGTCCAGGGCCCAGCGGGAGCGATCCGGCCCACGCGCTCCAGCCCCCGGTAGAGCAGCGGCTCGTCGACCAGGAATCCGGGCGCGGCGCAGGTGAGCGCGCCGTGGATTCCGTCGTCAGAGGGCTGCCATGCCGTATCGCCCCCCAGCGGGGCACCGCATGCGAACCCCTCGCCGGTGTCGGGGTCATAGCGCCCGTTGGCCCCGTCGAGCCAGCGTGCGGTGGTGGAGAACGCCGGCGGCCCAGGGGAGGTGACCGGGAAGCGTCGCTCCTCGGTCAGCACCGGTCGCCCATCACCGTCCAGCCCGAAGCGGGCGACGACCCAGGTGTGCCCGCCGTCGGTGTGGTCGCCGTAGGCCATCCGATCCCCGAGCGGGGACAACGCGACCTGCACCTTCGCGTCGTAGTGGAGGGCCGGCACCGGCTCGGAGATCTTCCCGTTGGCGGGGTTGATCGCCACCGCCTCCGCCGTTCGCGGGCCGTCGGCCGTGGCGATGACCAGGAAAGGAAGGTCGAGGCCGGCGACGAGCTCGGCGCCCGGCCAACCCGGCACTGTGCCACCATCGGCCGCGCCCGCGCCGCCGTCATCGTCACACCCCGCCAGGGCAGTCATCAGCAGCGCGACGACGCTCAGTCGGCGGATCATGCGGGTCGGACCAAGGGGCTCGGATCGGATCATGCGTTCGATTGTGGGCGCGCTCCTGGGGGGGCGCACGTACTTATTTGTCCCTTCGTTGCGCGCGGCGCCACCGACCCTGGGTCGCCGCACCGACCCCACCTCTGCCCCGGCGTTCGATGGCAGGTAAGCCCACGCGGACCCGGCCTCATGTATCTCGTCTGCGGCCTCGCGATGGCCGCCGGCGTGGTCCCTGGGGGAGCCGCCTTCCTCGCGAGCGGCGCGATGGCGGTCGCCGGACACCCCCGCGGCGTGTCAGCCACCCCCGCAACGCGTCACCTGCCCCCGCAACGTGTCACACCGTTTGGACGACCGAAGCCGGGCGCGCGCGACCGGCCCGAAGACGAGGCGATTCTGACCAACGTGCCGCGGATCAGGGAGAAGAGCCGCCCCGGCTGAGTAGGACTTCAGAAGTGGGCGACACCCATGGCGGCCGCTGGCCGGCGACACCCATGGCGGCCGCTGGCCCCGCTTGCTCGCCCGGGGGGCCGATCGATAGCATGCCACCCCTCGCAAGCCCCGGAGGCCCTGGCCGGTGAGGTGCCTGACACTCCCCCGCGGAGACGCCGGCCGGCGGCAGGCCCGGGGCCGGCAGATTCCGAGAGTCCGGTCCTGACACCCTGAGCAGCACGAGGTTCTGCGATGGCCTTTGCCGACCACTTCTCCTCGCACGCGGCCGCCTACGCCGCCCATCGGCCGACCTACCCCGCGTCGCTCTTCGCCTGGCTGGCCGACCAGACACCGGGTCATGCCCTCGCCTGGGACGTCGCGACGGGCAACGGACAGGCCGCCGTCGCGCTCGGCGCCCAGTTCGACTCCATCTACGCAAGCGACGCCAGCGCGGGGCAGATTGAACAGGCGCAGGCGCACTCGAAGGTCGCCTACCACGTCGAGCCGGCCGAGCGTTGTGGCCTGGCCGATCACGCTGCCGACCTCGTCGTCGTCGGCCAGGCGCTGCACTGGTTCGACCACGCGCGGTTCTTCGCCGAGGTGCAGCGGGTGCTGCGGCCCAGGGGCGTCTTCGCCGCCTGGTGCTATGAGCTGCTGAACGTCGATGACGCCGTCGACCACGCCGTCCGCACCTTCTACGACGGCCCGATCGGGCCCTATTGGCCGCCGGAGCGGCGCTTCATCGAGCGCGGATACGTCGACATCGACGTGCCCTTCGCGCCCCTCGACGCGCCCGCCTTCGAGATGGCCTTGTCGTGGACACGCAGCCAGCTGCTCGCCTACCTCGGCACGTGGTCGGCCGTGCAGCGGCACCACGCCGACACGGGCGAAGACGCGCTGCTCGCGATCCGCGACTCGCTGCTGCCGCTCTGGCCGCACGACGAGCCGCGCACGGTGCGCTTCCCGCTCGTGATGCGGACCGGCCGGGCGGGCGCCGGCGAGCGCTGACACCGCGCCGGGGGCGCCCTCAAGATGCGGCCCGTGCACATCGTCGCCTACTTGGTTGGCGCCGACCGCTACCCCTACCGCGATCGCGTCCTGATGTTGGCCGGGGGGGCCGCGCGCGTGGGGCCCGTCACGGGGCTGGTGGGCCCGCCGCCGCGCGAGGCGGCGCTCACCACGCCGCCCCACCTGACCGTCGTGCCCGCTGGCCCGGACCCAGCAGGCGCCGAGTGGTGCAGGCCGCCCCACCCCACGACGTGTCGCCCACCCCACGCCGTGTCGCCCACTTCTTTGAGCCCACCCCACGACGTGTCGCCAGCCCACCCCACGACGTGTCGCCCACCCCACGACGTGTCGCCCACTTCTTTCAGCCCGCACGTCGTTTTCCTGCAC